>JAPLLG010000012.1 GCA_026387665.1 Nitrospirota bacterium | reverse complement strand
TGCCGGCCGTCCGCGGAATCGTCCAGTCGCACAAGGGCGGCCTCTTGGTCACCAGCCATCCCGGACAGGGCACCAAGGTTCGCATCCTCTTCCCCATCCAAGACCGGCCACGCGCCGCCACAGAACCGGCGCCCCCTCAGCAGGCTGGTGGAGGCAGGCCCGATTCGGCTGACACGATTTTGGTGGTGGATGATGCCGCCATGATACGGGCCTTGAGCCAAGAGATCCTGGAGCTTTCCGGCTATCGAGTGCTCACCGCCGACAGCGGCGCAGCGGCCCTGGCGCTATTCCAAGAGCACCATCGCGAGATCGGCTGCGTCCTGCTCGACCTGAGCATGCCGGGGATGGACGGCCTCCAGACCTTCGAGGCGCTGCAACAAATCAAACCCGGCACGAAGGTGCTGCTCGTCAGCGGCTATCATCCTGACACGCTCCGTCTGCAATATGGAGACAAGGGATTCAGGGGTTTCCTCAAAAAGCCGTTCCAGCTATCGGTATTACGCGATGAAGTCGAGCGGCTGCTGAACAGCCCCTAGGCGCCGAACCTGACGGAACCATCAATGGACACTACACGCATCTACATCGTGGAGGACGAGGCGCTGATCGTCATGGAGCTCGTCGATCGCTTGATGCGCTTGGGCTACCAGGTCTGTGGCAAGGCGGCGCGCGGCGAACAGGCGCTGGAAGACATTCCCCGAACCAACCCCGACATCGTGCTGATGGATATCTGCCTGGCCGGTGAACTGGACGGCATCGAAACGGCCGCCCGCCTGCGCCGGCTCCTGAACGTGCCGATCGTCTTTCTCAGCGCCTTTTCCGATGCCCAACTGATCGAAGAGGCGATCGGGAACGGGACATTCGGCTATCTGCTCAAGCCCTTCGAAGAACGCGAGCTGTCTGCCACCCTCCAAGCCGCCCTCGCCAAGCACCGGCTGGAGCGCACATTGCAAGAAGCCAATGCCACCTTGGATGAAACAGTCCGGGCGCGCACGGCCGCCCTCACGCAGAGCGAGGGGCAACTCCGCGATCTGTTCGACGGCACGAGCGACCTGATCCAAAGCGTCGCACCGGATGGACGCCTCCTCTTCGTGAACCGCGCCTGGCGCGAGACGCTAGGATACTCCGCGGACGAAGTGGCGGTGCTGAACGTCTTTGACGTTATCCAGGCCGAGTGCCGTGATCATTACCGCGGCTTCCTGCAGCAAATCCTCGCCGGTGAGAAGGTGGGATTGGTGGAGATCTTGTTCCGGACGAAAAACGGACGCGCCGTCGTCGCGGAAGGCCAAGTGAGTCTGCGCGTTGAAAACGGCAGGCCTGTGGCCACACGCGGCATCTTCCGCGACATCACCGAGCAGAAAGCCTCTGAAGAAACAGTCCGCACACTCAACAGGAGCCTTGAACGGCTCGTCACCGAGCGCACGGGCGAGTTGCGCGAGAGTGAAGAACGCTTGCGGACTCTCTTCGAGCAGGCGGCCGTGGGCGTCGCGGAGATCGACACGACAACGGGGCGTTTCATCCGGGTCAACCGCAAGTACGGCGAGATCGTCGGCTACTCCATGGAACAGATGCTCGCGCTCGACTTCATGTCCATCACCCATCCCGACGACCTCGCGTCGGATCTCGCCCAGATGGAGCGACTCAAACGCGGCGAGCTGCGCGAGTTCACCCTGGAGAAACGGTACATCCGTAAAGACGGCTCCATCGTCTGGGTGGAGTTGACCGTCTCGCCCCTGCAGGCAGGGAACGAAGCCCTGACCAGGCACCTAGCCGTCGTCAAAGACATCACCGAGCGCAAACAGGTGGAGAGTCAATTGCGGCTCACGCAATTCGCCGTGGAACACGCGGCTGACGCCGTGCTGTGGGCCGATGACACGAAGCGGTTTGTCTACGTCAATGAAGCAGCCTGCCGATCGTTGGGGTATACGCGGGAGGAACTGCTGACGTTGCGCATCCCGGATATTACCCCACAGCATGATCCTGAACGGTTTCAGCAGCGGCTCACGTCCATCAAACAGGGCAGGTCAGCCACGTACGAATCCCTTCATCGGCGCAAGGATGGGACGGAGTTTCCTGTCGAGGCCTCCATCGCCTATCTCGAGCACGAGGGACGGGGCTATACGTGTGGCATTGTGCGGGACATCACGGAACGCAAACGGGCGGAGGAGGCACTCGCCGAGAAGACGAACGAACTGTCGGACTTCATTGAGCACGCCACCGTGAGCATGCACTGGGTGGGAGCGGACGGGATCATCCTCTGGGCGAACCAGACAGAACTGGATCTCCTCGGCTACAGCCGCGAGGAGTACATCGGACACCACATCGCCGACTTCCATGTCGACCAACCGATCATCCAGAAACTTCTCGATTGCCTCAGCTGCGGCGAGACGGTTCAGGAATGTGCCGCCCGCTTGCGGAGCAAAGACGGCTCGATCAAGGACGTGCTGATTGATTCAAGCGTCTTGCGGAAGAACGGCACATTCATTCACACCCGTTGCTTTACACGCGACATCACCGAGCGCAAACAGGCAGAGGCGGCTTTGCAGGCGTTTCAGGACCAAATCCGCCAGATGCAGAAGATGGAGGCAATCGGGCAACTGGCCGGCGGCGTCGCCCATGACTTCAACAATATCCTCACCGCTATCCTCGGCAACGCTGAAATGGCCGCCATGAAGACCGCCGCCGGTCATCCGGTCCAGCCGAACCTCACGAGAATTATCGAAGCCGGCAACCGGGCCTCCCACCTTGTGCAGCAAATCCTCACCTTCACGCATCAGCAAGAATTCTCACGCACCGCGCTGGACCTTGCCCCGGTCATATACGAAGCCCTCGCCTTGCTGCGGGCCACCCTCCCGGCCGGCATCGAGCTGACCGCCACCTACGATGCGGCGACGCCCCACGTCCTGGCCGATGCGACCCAGGTCCATCAAGTCTTGATGAACCTCTGCACCAATGCCTGGCATGCGCTGAATGAACAACCGGGGTCCATTGCGGTGAATCTGACGCCGGTCATGCTGGCCCATCCGCTGCACAGTCTCCATGTGATACTGCCGCCTGGCCGCTATGCGCGCCTGTCCGTCCGTGATACCGGCTGCGGCATGGAGCCAGAAACGGTGGAGCGCATCTTCGACCCCTTCTTTACCACCAAGCCCGTCGGGCAGGGCACGGGCCTCGGCTTGAGCGTGGTCCACGGCATCGTCCGAGGGCACGAGGGCGCCATCGTCGTGGACAGCCGCCCAAACCAGAGCACGACCTTTCACCTCTACTTCCCCGCCGTGGATGCACCGGCCCACCCGCGCGAGTCGGCCGGGACGACGCCCGCCCAGCGACAGGGCAGAAACCGCCATCTGCTTTATCTGGACGACGAGGAGATGTTGGTGGAATTAATCCGGGCTAAGTTCGAACCGCTCGGCTACCGAGTCACCGGCTGTACCAAACCGGCGGAGGCGATCGACGCGGTCCGCGCCGATCCGTCCGGGTTCGATGTCGTCGTGACGGACTACAACATGCCGGGGATGTCCGGCCTGGATGTCGCCAGCGCACTCGCCCACCTCCGCGCTGATCTGCCGGTGGTGGTCGTGTCGGGGTATCTCTCCCCCACAGCCCAAGCGGCCATCCTCGCCGCAGGCATCAAAGAGATTGTCTATAAGCCCACCCTGTTGCAGCAATTGGGCGACGTGATCGCCCGCCTCACCGTCACCCCACCGCAGCAATAGACAACCACTGATAATGAGAGTTGAGTTGCCCGGGCGTCCCGTTACCGGACGCAGGCTTCGCCTTCACACCCGCCCATGCCACCCCTCGGTCCACGATGTTCCCTGCCGCCCATGCCGCCGCCAGGTCCCATCATGCCGGGGCCATGTTCTCCGGCGAAACTGCGCTCATACTGGATGAGGGTCCAGATCTCCTCATCGGTCAGTTGACCGGCAAATCCGATCATGCCGGTGCCGGGCGATCCGTTTTTGATGACCCAGAAGATTTCGCCTTCCGTGCGATGGCGCCAGAATCCATGGTGCTGGAAATTGCGCGGCGAAGGATCCAACTGGGCCGCCACCGGTCCCTTACCATCCCCCTCTTTCCCATGACAATTGAAACAGGTCCCCTTGCCGTTGTAGAGCGCCTTGCCCTGCGCGACGATCTCCGGAGAACTCGGCAAGGGGCTCGTGAGCGCGCGCGCGTCGGCCAGCTTCTCCGCCGGCACCAGCGGCTGCATCATATGCCGCTCAGCGGCCCCAGCAGAAGCGGCAAGAAAAACCACTGCGACTATCAATGGGAAGATACGAGTCTTCATCGCCTTGCTCCTTTGATCATCTGTTCACTCCTCATCGTGCAGCGTTCAGCGCTTCCCACCATCCAGCTAGGGAGTCACCGGAACCATCATGGCGTTCACCCCGATCCCGTACACATACACGAGCTCGCCGCCCCAATAACCGGCCAGAGCCAGGATGACGATCCCGATTACGCCAAGCCCAAGCGTGAGAGGAGGAATGTCTTTGATCCACCCCCGCTGCGTGGCGAAACGCAATCCTAACAAGGCCGCAAAGACAACCAGGGTCACCGTGCCCAGGCTTTCATGGAGTTCCAGCACCGACTCAGGCGCACCGGCCCGCTCGGCCAGCTCTTCCTCCATCCCGCCTGTGACTACCGCGAGCGCCGCACCCATCACACCGGCCAACAGGCAATAGAGGCTCGTGTCTCGAAAGCCTCCAGTCGGCCAACGGCGAGCGAGGACATCGAACGCCACGCTCACGCACAACAACGCAATGGGGAAATGAACGATGATCGGATGAATCGGATGCATCGGGGGTCCCTCCTGTCCGTTATGAACTCCACTCTACCATCCTCCGTGACGGTGGAATCAACCTACCCCGATCAAGGGTCTCCTGCTTGTCCTGACCGGTCATCCATCCCTGGGGCAATGATCCGGCAAAAACAGTTCTAGACGCGGGCTGCAGCCAAGTCCTACCCCATACGCAAATACATTGACAAGATACTGTGTCAGGTTTATCAATTACGGCTATGGCGCGTCATCTGTTGCCTCACCGGCTGCTCACGAAGACAAGGAGCTGATATTCGGTGACAGATTCAGCACCGCTCCCTCGCGCTATCGTTCAGGCTGGCACCATGGCCGATGAGACTCGCCCCATGATGGCTCTTTCACGCGTAAGCACGCGTTCCTAGCGAGCCGGCCCAATATGAATAAGCATATTATCGCAGGGCTCTCATTCGGGCTGGTCATTCTGGCAATCGCCGCGCTGACTCCGGTCAGGGAATCCCAAGCTACTCCGGCGTTTGCGCGCAAGTACAATGCCGATTGTGCCATGTGCCACTATCCGCATCCTCCCCGTTTAAACTCCTTCGGCCAGAAGTTCCGCTGGGCCGGCTACCGCACCCCCACGGAATTCAACAAGGATCAGGACGTCACAAAGCTGGGCGACTTCCTCGCGACCCGCCTGACAACCCAGCTCGCCTACCAGAGCCATAACAAGGAGCTCGCCAGGAGCGAAGCCCTACTGAAGGACTTCTCCCTCTACTTTGCCGGGGCCGTCTCGCAGAATGTGTCGATCTGGACTCATACCCAGGTCGCGGGAACAGGCAACGTCAGCTTCGATGGGCAGATTCAGGGCGTGATGGGGAAGTCCGACCGCTTCTTCAGCTTGACGGGAGGACAGATGCACTACTTCCAGCAACGAGGGCTGGGCGGCTTGGATCGCCAGGCTGGCATCACGGCCAACCCGGTCAGCAGCACCAGGCTCACAGGCAACGGTGCGCCGATTAGTTTCGATACCGTTCAAAAAGGAATCGAAGCCGCCTACGTCCAGGGGCAGGGAAAGATTATGGCCCAGGTGCTGAACGGGGTGGATAAAAACGGAAGCGGCACCGCCAATGCCGGGGATACCGATGCGCAAAAAGATTATCTCGTCGCCTATCAACATATTCTGGACGACATTGCCTCCGGACTCACGGTCTTCTACAACAAGGGGACTACGTATCTTCTGGCGAATGGCCCCTCCCTCAGCCAGCGGGTGGACTTCTGGCGCACCGGCCTCTATCTGAACAAGGTCGTGCCCATGGGAGAGATCGGCTACTTTGAACTGCAGGGAGGCTACGTGCGCAGCCACGATAGTATGCCGATACAAGCGGGGCCGAATAAGGACGGCAACGCGTTCTACCTAGAATCTCAGCAATTCTTCATGGGGCCGGAGCTGACCTTCATCGAGCGGTTTTCCTTCATCGACCAGGATGTGGGACGTCCGAACAGCGTCCGCAAGCTCTACACGGCCGGAGCGGTCACGCGGGTCCAAACCTGGGGACGGGCGGCGGTGGAATATACCCTGACAGATAACAAGGGGCTGGAGCTAAACGGCACATCCGGCCATACCTTCCTCCTCGAATATATGATGATGTGGTAACGACATGACGGACCTGTTCTGGCGACCAAGACCGATGAAGCCCTTCGCATCCCTGCGACTGCTCCTCTGCGTCGCAACCCTGGTCCCCCTATTCAGTTCCTGCACCGAAACGATCCGCCTGACGAAAACGGTCCATGACAGTCCAGACCGGTATGTGCTGTTGAATGCGCGTTACGGAGAGGATGTGAGCTGGGCAGTTAAACCCTTTGCCCATCCGCTGGTGATGGAGGAGCAGGATTGGGCGCGCCTGCTCGCGGGACTATCCGTCAAACCGCGCAGAGGGCTCCTGTCCATCGGGATGGCCCCCGATGCGCGAGAGGCCTTCGACAAGGAGGAGCGGCAATATCTGGCTCGCTACCTGGCGGAAGGCTTCGCAACGGCAAGGCCGGACCAGTGGGTCGAGTTCTTCCTCAGCCGCCGGCGCGACCATGACCTGGTCGAGATCACGTCCGGCGCGTTTTTCGCCACGAGCGACCGCATCCATCTCGTCTTGGCCAATTATCGCCATGCCCTCTCCATGCCGTTTATCCAGGAACAAATACGGCATGATCCGGTGCGGCCGGCCGGTGAGTCCTTCTATGAAGTGGTGCCGGGCTCCTACCACTCGGTGCAGGCCGTGGCCGGGAACATGAACCGGCCCCTCTTCTCGCACCTGTCAGATGTAGACATCCAGTACCGGGCTGTCCTATCTTCTTCCAACAGGCCTCGTGCGGAACAGGATGAATTCAACGCGCAGTCCGGGAGCAGCGAGAGCCAGTCCGATCAGATCCGGGAACGACTGAAGAGGCTCCAGAAACTGTGGGAGCAAGGCCTGATTACCAAAGAGGAATATCAGGCGCAACGGCAACGAATCCTGAACAGTCTGTAACCTGGGAATCAACCGGAACGAATTAGGATCTTATGTTTGACCTCATGAGTCACAGGACGCGTCAGGAACGACAACGATTCATGACCCCGGCGTCGGTCGGCATCGCCCTGGTCTGTCTGCTGGGGTTTGCGGGAGAAATCCACGAAGGGGCCGCCTATCAGATCGACCAGGCGGTGCGAGGCAGCTCGCTACGAGGCCATGTGACATTCAACGGACCGATGCCACGGCCTGAATGGTTGCGGGTTCCTCGCGACAGCGCGTTTTGCGGGGCTTCCATTCTGAAGGAAGCGCTGCACGTCGATCCGCAATCCCATGGAGTCGCAGAGGCCATCGTCAGCATTGAAGGCATCGAGAACGGCAAACCGTTCCCGATAGAGCAGGGCGTAAAAATAGAGAACCGCCGCTGCCGGTTTGTCCCGCGGGTGCAGGCCGCAGCCGTAGGGACAGCCCTGGTGGTCACCAATGAAGATCCGATCCTGCATAACACCAGGCTCCGCAGAGAAACCACCCAAGGCACGACCCTGTTGAATGTGGCGATGCCCAAGGGCGTGCCGCCCATCCACCGGACCCTGAACGAACCGGGCCTGCTGCTTGTACTCTGTGCGGCACACCCCTTTATGCGGGCGACGATCCAGGTCTTCGAGCATCCGTACTTTGCCGTCACCGATGCGGCCGGGAGCTTTGAAATCACAGCGATCCCGCCGGGAACGTACGTTGTGCGGGTCTGGCATGAGACGCTCGGCTTCAGCGAACACACGCTCACGGTTCCCGGAGGAGAGTCTCGCGCCTCGATGAACGTCGAATTAGAATTCTAGGAAGAATCTATGGTCTCTCGGTGGTTCCCTTCGCTGCTCCGCAGCAAGACAGCCTGGTCCCCTGAACAGCGGCTCATCTGGAGCCTCTCGACTGTGATCACCTTGCTCATGCTGGTGTACGGAGCCGTGCTCATCGGCAAGGAGCAGATTCGCACGCGGGAACAGGCGGAGCGGCGCGGGCTGGCCCTGGCGCGTGGATTGGTCTCCGTCGGCGGCACCGTGGTATCCGACAATCTGTACCTGGTGCAGCGATCCTTGACCGAGGGCGTCCGTGATCCAGACATTCGACGGGTCCTGGTCCTGGATGCGCAGCGCATGGTGATCGCCTCGGATCAGGTCGCCCTCATCGGCACGACATTGGCCAATGACATGTTGTGCGAGGCCGAGAAAAACGGCCGTGAGTACGTGTCGATCGGCGCCGATGAACAGGGCCAGGAGCGGATGGTGGTCTTTGAGCCAGTGCATGATACCGAAGAACGTGATCGCGCGCCTTCATCGGTGAACGGCTCCCAACTCAACGACCCGCAGCCTCATCCCGCAGGCTGGATCCTCGTGGAGCTGTCGCTTGAAGAGAGCAGGACACAAGCCTATAACATGCTCACGCGGCAGCTGCTGGCGACGCTGGTGCTGCTCCTGGTTACCGTCACGGTAGTCCGCAAAACCGTCCGGCGATTGAGCGGTGCGCTGCGAACCGCGGAGGACCAATTCCGTTCCATCGTGGAATCTGAACCGGAATGTGTCACCACCGTCAGCCTGGACGGCACCCTACTGTCCATCAATCCGACCGGCCTGGCCCTGGTTGAGGCCCACTCAGCCGACGAAATCATTGGACAACCTGTCGTGAGCCTGATCCATCCCGACGATCGCGCGGCATTTCAACAGGCCCATCACGCGATCTGCAAAGGTCAATCAGGGATCCTGTCGTTTCGGATGAGGGGGCTGCGCGGCGCGCTCCGGTGGGTGGAGGCGCATTCGGCTCCGCTGCGTGATACTCAGCAAAACATTATCTCCGTCCTGAGCATCAACCGCGACATCACCGACCAGCGGCGAATGGAACAGGCCCTGCATGACAGCGAGAGCCAGCTTCGGCAATCCCAAAAAATGGAAGCCATGGGGAAACTAGCGGGCGGCATCGCCCATGACTTCAATAACCTCTTGACGGTGGTGATCGGTTGCTGTTCGCTGCTGCGAAATCGGCTGGACATGAACGATCTGGTCCGCAAAAATGTGGAGCGGATTCAGGCCGCAGGGGAGCGGGGCGCCCTCCTGACCCAACAGTTACTGGCTTTTAGCCGGCAACAAGTGCTGCAGCCGCAAGTCTTGAACCTGAATGAGGCGATCGCGAATATCGTTCCGATGCTCCAGCCGCTCCTGGGCGAACACATCAAGGTGCTGTCGGTCTTCACGCGGGATCTGGGATTGGTGGAAGTCGATCCGGGGCAGATGGACCAGGTGATCATGAATCTGGCCGTCAATGCCAGAGACGCCATGCCGGACGGGGGGACGCTCACCCTAGAAACAGCCAACGTCGAATTGAAAGAGCAGACGGTTCATTTCCGTTCCATCATCCCGGCCGGTTCTTATGTGACGTTGACCATCACTGATACGGGCTGCGGGATGGATGCGGAGACCCAAGCCCGCATTTTCGATCCCTTCTTCACCACCAAGGAAGTCGGCAAGGGCACAGGGCTTGGCCTCTCCATGACCTATGGGATCGTCAAGCAAAGCGGAGGCGTCATCACGGTTCACAGCGAACCGAAGCATGGAGCCATCTTTACCCTCTATCTCCCCAGGGTAAAACCGGTGGCCCTGCCTGAAGAAAACGGTGCACGTCAGGGTCAGGCGGCAATGGGATCCGAAACGATTCTATTGGTCGAAGACAATGAGATGGTCAGGCAAATCAGCCGGGAAGCGCTCCAAGAGAACGGATATCAGGTCCTGGAAGCCTCAGGAGGCCCCGCAGCCATGAAACTCTGCCAGGCCTATGAGAAGCGGATCCACTTGCTGCTGACCGATGTGGTCATGCCGGGCATGAGTGGATGGGAGCTCGCCCATTCCATCCAGCCGATGCGGGTCGATATAAAAGTGCTCTACATATCCGGATATACAGACCTGGTCGAGAATCATCAGAGTGTTCTGGAGCCAGGCGTGGCGTTTCTCCAAAAGCCCTTCACGCCCAATGAGCTGACACACAAGATTCGCGAAGTGCTGGACGCGCCTCTGTCCTCGTAAGGGCCATAGCCGCCGACCTCAAAACGACAGGTTCTTATCCCGCTCCGCCACAGCCTTGATGTAATCCGGCATACCCTTGATGGCCGCACCAGCCACAAGGTCTGAATCCTTCATCTGTCTCGCCACCGCGCAGGCCCCGCAGACCCAGATGGGAATGTTCGCCGCTTGCACGGCCGCCAGCAGATCTTTCAGCGGCGTCAAATTCACTCCCGTCACGTGATCGGCGCTGCCCTTGCGCCCGAGCGTCACAGCTTCGTTCCATAGCCAGAGCACGACATCGTGCCCTTGCTCCTTCGCGACCTTCGCGGCAATAAACGGCAACGTCGCCATCGTGGGGTCGTCCGTGCCCCGGCTGCCTGAAATGATGAATGTCGCCATCGATTGATCCTCCGTTCCTCATCGTTCGTCTTTCGTATCTCGCGGGCGTGCTTCACACTCCGCGAGATACGAAAGACGCTTCACACGTGTTTCCTACTTCGGGCCTTTGAAATTTGCCTTCAGATACGCCATGACATCGGCGACACCCTGCTGCCCGATGGTCAACCCCCAATAGGGCATATTGGCGGATTTGCCCATCGCCGCGCCGCCATGATTGATCATATTATAGAGATACTCCGTCGGCACCTGATCGAATGCGATATTGGCATGGATCGCGGGCTTGGGGTCCAGACCTGACGCAGCCGGACCGTCACCCTTGCCGGTCGCGCCATGGCACTGCATGCAATATTCTTTATAGATCACCTTGCCACGACCGACGCTGGCCTTTCCAAATTCTGCGCTGGTCCAGGGTTCATAATATTTAAAATCGTTCACCCCCTGCACCATCAAGAACCCGATCACCGCGCGGAGCTGTGGCTCTGTCGCATCGGCCAGAAACTCCCCGCTATGAGGCACGAAGTCTTGTGGATTCTGCCCAAAACGGAAGAGCCAGTCCTGGTCGTACCTCTGTCCCGCCGCCACGAGGGACGCGCTCTGCGGCCCCCCGATGAACTTGCCGTTCTCTTCGATCACATGACAGCCGAGACAGGCATGCGCCTTGTAGGCCATCCCGCCAAACGTCGCCTCGAACTTCGTCACCTTGGACAGATCGAATGCGCCGATTGTCACTCGCGGATCCCTGTTGTGCTCGGCAAAATAATCGGCAATGGCCTTAGCCTCCGGCTCAGTGACCATCGGATGCTTGGAGGGAACCTCTGTCAGATCCCATCGATAGCCCTTGGCATACAAGGGCGCTTCCTTGCCCGTCAGCCACCGGATCAACCAGGACCGCTGATATTTACTGCCGACCCAGATCAGATCCGGCGCCTTCAGGTTGAAGCGGGAATCCGCCTTGCCTTCCAGCCTGTGGCATTGCACACAAGTCTGCTGAATGATCTCCTTCGCCCGCGACTGGTCACTACCGAACGACAATCGAGGTGATAGTCCCATCGCCGCGGCCAACATCAGCATGGTACCGACAACCATGACCCGTCTTCTTTGCATCATCATCCTCCTCCTCGATACCAATCATTCAGGAATGGTCCATCTGGTCGGTCTGGTCTATCTCGTCTATCTGGTCTAACCAAATAAACGAGACAGGCTAGGTAGGCCTGACAGACCGTCCCTTTTTCCCCGGTCACTGCCCTGCCTGGCGATGATGGGAATTAAGTGAGATTTCAACCCCGGCAGGCACTGCAATAGATTGATGCACGGTGCAGCCATGCGCCACTTTGAGCAGTCGCTCACTCTGTTCGACCGTGAGACGATGGGGCAGGTGAATCGCGAGGGTAATCTGGCCCACTCGATGCGGCTGTTCCGCCATAGTCCATTCCGCCTCGACGCTCAAGCCCTTGGTCGAGATGTGATGACGATCACAATAGCGACCGACGAAATATCCGACACAGCTAGCGATGGAACCGACGAAGAGTTCGACAGGGCTCATGCCGGCATCCTGCCCTCCCTCTTCGATCGGCTGATCGGTCACCACTCGATGGGCCCCACTCGTAATGTCGTAGCGGGTCCCACCATGGTATGCGACGGTGAGTGTCATATCGCCCCCTTCCAACCTCGTAAGCGAACCCGGCAACGGTTCGAAGTTCCTGGTTCTACGTTCGAGGTTCTCTGAGCTTCGAGCCGGGAGCTTCGAACTTCTGTGCGCGCGCTTCTCGCAAGTCCCGCACGAACGGCTCTATACGTTAGTACGGCGCATCCGCAGGCCGGCCGCCCTTCGGCCAGTCGCCAAGCTTGTCCACAAAGTCTGGACGGGGCTGGCTATTCACATAGGCTGCGACATCGTAGGCATCATCGTCCGACAGGGTCCACCCGACCGTGCGGGGCATATTCGACTTGATGAAGGCGGCGGCGACACTCACCCGCGCCATGCTCGCGGCAATGTTGTAGGACTGGGGCCCCCAGACAGGCGGCGCGGCCATCGTCCCCTGGCCGTCCGAGCCGTGGCAGAAGGCGCATTTGTTCGCAAATATTTTCTTCCCGTTGGTTGGGTCGAGAGGACGCCCTGACTTGATGTGTTGGAGGCCCCGCCAGGGCAACGTTGCCCCTTGCGGCACTCCATGCGAGAGCCAGGTGATGTAGGCCACGACGGCCTGCAGCTTGGAACTGTCCGGAGGGAGCGCTCGGCCGTTCAGGCTCCGCTCGAAACATTCGTTGATCCGATCGGCGAGCGTGTTCACCTTCGCGTTGCGGGAGCGGTACTCAGGATAAACCGACGCAAGACCGACAAACGAAGCCGCGTTCGGATTGAGCCCGCCGTCGAGGTGGCAGTTGGTGCAGTTGAGGCGATTGCCGACATAGGGCTTCGCATAGTCCTGCGTATCGACGACAATCTGATAGCCCAGCCGGATCTGCTCACCCAGCTGACTGCCAGGGATGGTTTCCGGAGAGGGTGGCATGAACTCGATCATAGCGCTCTCGATTTGGTCAGCCCCCCGAAGCTCCTCGGTCGTAACCCGCCTACCCGCGCCGGAACAGCTCACGAGCAGGGTCATCCCAAGAATAACCGACAATATCCGCATCATCATACTCCCCCATTGTGCCAAGACCGTGCCACTCACACAGACAACTTGCTGGTCACGTTACCTGTGAAATCAAACGATTAACCGTCAGGTCCCAATTCTGTTGAAGCAAATGGCCACAGTGCAGGCCATCTGATTGTTGCGGGATGCCACAGGAGGAAACTGCCAGGCGCGCTCACGCAGTCAGATTGAACCTTAGCCTATGAGATTCGCTTGAGGCTCAACATATAGCTCGTCACATCGTTCAGTTGCCTATCGTCCAACGGAAATTTCGGCATGAACGACCCGGGCGATACAGACTGAGGATCTCGAAAATGTTGTAGGTGCCATTCTCGTTCAGGCCTCTTATCGCCGACGTAGGACAGGTCTGGCCCCACCGCGCCCCCTTCACCGTGAATACGATGACAGCCGGCGCAGCCGAATTGACTAAAGAGGGCGCGCCCGCGCGCAAGAGCCGGATCCACACGCGGCACGGCATAGAGGTTCTTGAGCGAAATGCCCAGCAAGGAAAAGACCACGAGGAGAAACAGCACTCCCGAGACCAATGCCGCAGGGCGCTTGATCGGGTTGCGCACCGGATTCCTATCGATAAAGGGCCAGAAGAACAGGCCGAGCACAACGACCAGCGGCAACACCCACGTCGCTAAGGGTTCCAACGGCCCATGCACATACTTCAATAACTCGTAGTAGAAGAGGAAATACCATTCCGGCACCGGCACAAAACTCGTGTCGGAGGGGTTCGCCTTGTCGGTCAAGGGAAAGGGCACCAGCAGCGCCAGGCTCGACAGGATGGCAAAGACCGCCAGCATGACCACCGCGTCCATATAGACCTGCCGAGGATAGAATGTCTCGCGGCTGAGCGACGCCCGCTCATCCGTCCAGGGCCCGGCCGGCCCCACACGACGCAGAATAAAGAGATGCGCGGCGATCAAGGCGATCAGCAGGGCCGGCAGAAACAAGACATGGACGGCAAAAAAGCGTGACAAGGTGAGGGCCCCCAACAACTCCCCGCCCCGCATGACTTTCATCAGGAACTCCCCGACCAGCGGAACGGTGCCCACCATGTTGAGTCCGATCTGCGTCGCCCAGTAGGCCGTCTGGTCCCACGGCAACAGATAGCCGGTGAAGGCGAACGCCATCACGATGAGAAAGAGCACCACGCCGACCATCCACATCACTTCGCGCGGCGGCTTATAGGCTCCATACAAAAACGTCTGCAGCATATGCAGCCCGATCGCGACCACCATCCCCGACGCGCCCCAGTGATGGAGCCCGCGCACGAACGCGCCGAACGAAACCTGTTCTTCAATGAACTGGATGCTGTCGTAGGCATGGTCCGGCGTCGGCGCATAATAGATCGCGAGGAACATGCCGGTGATGGCCTGGAGCAGAAAGAGAAAGAGCGTGGCCGAGCCAAACACATAGATCCAGCTGGCGCCGCCTGGAATCGGCTCGTCGAGCAGGGTCCGTTCGACCGACTTGAGGTTCAAGCGGCGGTCGAGCCATGCATAGAGGGTGTTTCGCATCATTTTGGCTGACCCTTCGTCGCGCAGGCTTCGTGGTACAACTCGACTCGATTCCGCCCCCCGCGCTTGGCGTGATACATCGCTTGATCCGCCCGCGCAATGAGCGTCTCGACTTGGTCAATATCCGGAGATAACATCACCACCCCGATGCTGACCGTCACCGCAGTGGACTGCTGCTCCCACACGAACTGATCCTGTGCGATTTTCAGCCTGATGCGCTCGGCAATCTGCAACGCTCCGGCCTGCTCACACTCCACCAACCCGATCAGAAACTCCTCACCGCCATAGCGGCCGATGATGTCAGGCGGACGGATGATTCCCCTGGCTAGCTGCACCACGTGGAGCAGCACATGGTCGCCAAATACATGCCCATGCCGGTCATTGATTTTCTTGAAGTGGTCCACATCCAGAAACAACAGAGCGAAGGGATGCCGGTACCGCCGGCTCCGGTGAAATTCCAACGCCAGCGCCTCCATCAGCGCGCGCCGGTTGTTCACCGGCGTGAGCGAGTCCTGCCTGGAGAGGTCTTCAAGCTGCCGGTGGGTGCCTTTCAATTGCCCCAAACTGGCCTCCAACCGTTGCGTCGTCGCCCGATAGTAGGTCTCCACCACAAAGATCTCGTCGAGGGTAACGATCCTGTTCAACGTGAGGATCAGCGAGGAGAGCCTGAGCGCGTCTTCCGGATAACGAGCGGTCAGCCGTTGCACGATCAATTCGAAGAGCTTGTTGTACGCGCCTAAGTACCATTTCTGCTTCAGCCCGACCCGTTCATGCGTCAATCCAATTCGCAGCCGCCCCTCCGCATACTCTACCCCGGCGGCGGATTGCCCAAGGCTGAGCAAGTACTGGCGCTGCGCCCACTTGAGTCGGTCCACAAGCTTCCGGTCTGACAGGATCTCGCGCAGTTCCTCGAATTGCAGGAGATGGCCGTAGAATTCCCCGGTCAGCTCGTCGATATGGGAGGCAATCACGTCATGGATCTCAACGAGATTTTGCGCGTCTAGCTCGCCAAATGAAAGAAACGCCCGCCTCGTCTGCAGCTCCGCTGCAGTGATCTGCAGTTGATCGCATAAGCTTCTCGTCACCGGCATATCGCCTGCTTCAGCCATGCAGCCTTTCAGAAGCTTGACCTCTGTTACAGTTCAACGATGTCCTTCCGTCCGGACTTGAACTCTTTGTACATGACGAGCAGGCGGCCCGCTTCGATTTTCGTCGGCAAACGGTCCAAGGCACGGGGAGCCGGGCCAGCCAAGACCTCTCCTGTCACATCATAGACGCTTCCATGGCAGGGACACTTGAACTGCCGGTCCGTCGTATCCCAGTGATAGCCGCAGCCCAGATGCGTGCAGAGCGGCGCAAACACGGTGACAGCTCCGCCCGGCTGTTTAACTGCCCAGACAGCCTTCTGGGTCTTGGCCTCCATGTACCCGTCTCTGGCGATCGTCACATAGTCGAGCTGCGTCGGCTCTCCCTCCGGCAAAGCATCGAGCCGACCGACCTCAACCCACGATTGGGCTCGACGCCGCAACGCGGGCGAGATCACATAGCCGGCCAAGGGAATCGCGAGCCCGAACCCGACCAGCCCTGCCGCAACCTTCGTCACCCAACCAAAAAACGTCCGCCTCGAACCGACAGGCGTATGGTCCCCTCCCTCTTCAGGACTCCCCGGTTGCTCACTCACCATATTCCTCCGATGATCCTTTAGCAGTATGCTGAAAAAGTCCGCCAGCTTCGTTCGCGGCTCATCAAAATCCTCAACGTACCCCTGAGGGTACGCCTCCGGTTTAGACTCGCCTGCAGCCTTGCTGGACGGCCTTTTTGAGCATCCTGAGGTTGTGCTGACCCCAGCACCGTATGGACTACTTTGGCCATGTTTTTCGTATCAACCGAGCTTCCCCGCAGCCTGTTAGAGATTGTGGCAGAGATGATCACCGCAACCGCCGTTCCCGCTCCACGCACGTTCAACCGACAGGCCTGTGCAAATGCTACGCTCACACGGAATATCCTGCAAGGGCTGCAGCAGCCCAATGCTCCGACTAGACGGCCACCCTTATGGGGCACAGCGCAGGAAGATCTCCTCACAATGGTTCTCAGCCCCTATCCATTCCGGCACCGACTCGAATCGCACATCGGTCACGCGACCATCCTTGAGGATAACGGTTGCCCGGCAACTATGCGGGATGCTCCGTGCCCCGCTCGACTTCGCGCCAGGGATGGAGCGTTCAACGAGCTCGGCCTCCTCCTGATAGACCATCGTGATCAGCCCCTGCGACAGGCTCTCCCTTCGCGGCGCACCGGCACAGGCAAGGAGATCCTGCTTCGTCTTGCCCTTCAAGACATCCGCCATCCTTACGGCATCCGCTCGATCCGCCGGACCGCCGACACAGGCCGTGAGCAACAGCCCCGTCAGCGCCAGCATCCCCAGCTTCGTAAGCTGGCACACTCGCATAGAAAACGGGGCAGATACTGTGTTCATGCCGGCTTCTCCAACGTCACAATACCCAACACTTTCAAGATCACTGTCTCGTCGTACGGCTCGCTGACAGCGCTCCTCATCCCTTCTTCGTCTGGCAGGTATTGATTCCCAGCAAGGTCCAGGCCGGGCAAAAGCCGATCGCGCCCGTGATCAGGGCGATCGTCCCGACAACCAATGTGACACCGGTTCCTACCGGGGGCAACTCCGCAAAAGCTCCGATCCCGAGCAACGCAATCCCCAGAATGATCCGGATCGGCCGTTCAATTCCCCCTACATTGCATGTCATGACTGCACCTCCTTGATTGTGCTGAGGCTATCAGCCCACAGCTTTCAGCCATCAGCGCTCGGACTCAGAGGCTGTCGGGCTGATCACTGAAAGCTGACCGCTACTTCTCCACTCCGAATCGATACAAATCATGGCACGTCGTGCAGCGCACAGTCATGCTGGAGAGGCGCTGGAGAATCTGTTGCGGGGTCTCTTTCTGGACAACCGCATCCGCGAGGGCATCCATGTCTTTATGAATCGACATGCCCATCTGTTTGAACGGAAGCGGCAATTTCGCCATGAGCGCCGGATTCACGTCCGCCGCCATGCCCATTCCCCCCGATCGGGCCGCCATTTCAATCTGTGTTCGATCTGCCGCCTGATCCTGGCCAGCCAAACCTGTGACCACGCCATGGACCGCCTTCAGGAGCATCCGCATCTCGCCCAGGATCAGGTCTCGCTCTGCCGGCGCTAAGACAATTTGCATCCGTCCATCCGTGCCAGCCGTCGTCCACCCCTGCACGAAAAACCATCCAGCCACCACAATCGTCACGATCCACAGCCCCAACACGACCCGGCAGAGATTCGACCTCATCGGAGCCCGCTTCCCATGCCGCCAGTTTGCTCAGGCGCCAGCGTTCGCACATAGGCGAGCGCATCCCAAATCTCATCGTCCGTGAGTGCTTCCCTCCAGGCTCCCATCGCGGTATTCGGCTTACCGTCATGCACGCTCTTGAACAACCTCGCATCCAGCTTCCCTTGCACCGCCGGGGACGTGAGGTCAGCGACCGGAGGCGTGAACTTCATCGACCCATCCCCTTTCCCCTCGACTCCGTGACAACGGATGCAGATCGTCGAATAGATCACTCTGCCGCTGAGCACATCACGCTCCGGCTGAGATACATTCAACTCCCTCAGGCTTCCTCCGGCCATCGCCACAACCGCGAGACCGACCAATATAGCTTTCATCGCACCGCCTCCATCACAGTAAGATGCCTCTTCACTCTCATCCTCTATAACTCTTTGCGAGTGAGATGCCAGTCAGGCATGGAATTGTGCATGGCTAAACATCTGTACAAACAATATGTTAAGAAAGAAGACCCGCGGATTACGCCGACAGATCGCCGTAACTGGCGAGAAAGACCCCGCAGAGAATCCGGTCACTGTCGCAAGACGCCACAGAGGAGAGAGACTAGCGGGGTGCGGGAAAACCGTTTCGGCAGAACAGAACTTCGATGGCCTGCACGTCTAGACAAACCCGGTCTGGCTGGTTATCAAATTTATTTGGTCCATCTGGTTAGGCTCATGCAACCAAACAAACCAGACAGGCCAAACAGACCAAATGCACAAGACAGACTGGCAGACGTTTTTAGCATCCTGCTATCGGATGGTCGGCTCCAAGCTCACTCTCGCCTTCATAGAGCTGGAAATCAGGCAGTTCGCTTCGGCTTTCTCGATCAGCTCCTTCGCTTTGGCAACATCGGCGTTGGCCGGAAGCGTAATGATCGGCTTCAACGTGATAGCCGTGAACTGAAACTTCCCCTCGACCAATTCCAGCTTTCCTTCAGCCGCACTCTCGTAGGAGGTAAAGGCCAGACCTGCTCGCTCCGCCACTGATAAGAACGTTGTCATCAAACAGATGTTGGCGGACGCAACGAAGAAATCCTCTGGCGACCAGATGCCTTCATGCCCCTTGAACTCCGGCGGCGTCGCCACCTGGATATCCGGTTTTCCCGCACAGGAGATGACTCCCTTGCGCTGCTCTGTCCATTTCACCGCCATGTGATAGGTATAGGACTTCGGTCTTGTTTCCATGGCTCCTTCCCCTCTCTGCTTGGATTCTCGCTCGTACGTTTCACGATGCATGTTTCACGGCTCGCTCGTCGCAGCCACCTGCTTCTCGCCATCTGCCTCTGTCGTCCCATGAGGACTCGACCGTTTCATCAGGCTGACGTACAGAACCGGGATCACGACCAACGTCAGCAGGGTCGACGCGCCGACTCCAAACAGCAGCGATACCGCGAGCCCCTGAAAGATCGGATCGAGGATGATGACGAAGGCCCCGACCATCAGCGCCGCCGCGGTCAAGAGAATCGGGCGTGTGCGGATGGCTCCGGCCCGGATCACCGCTTCCTGCAAGGGCCAGCCCTCGCCCCGTTGCAGCTCGATGAAATCCACCAGCAGAATCGAATTGCGCACGATGATGCCCGCCAAGGCGATGAACCCGATCATCGACGTGGCGGTAAAATACGAGCCGGTGAGCCAATGCCCCGGTACGATTCCGATCAACGTCAGGGGAATGGGCGCCATGATGACGAGCGGCGTGAGAAACGACTGGAACTGACCGACGATCAAGAGATAGATCAGCAGCATGGCGAGGGCAAACGCGATCCCCATGTCCCGGAATGTCTCATAGGTGATCTGCCATTCCCCGTCCCACTTCACCGCCAGCCGACTCTCGGACCAGGGCGCCATCGCGTAATGCTGCTCGATCTCATAGCCTTCCGGCGGACGATAGGCTTTCAGCCGGTCGCCGATACCGAGTACCCCGTAGACGGGGCTCTCCGCCTTCTCCGCACCGGCCCCTCCGACATCGCCGACGACATAGACCACCGGCTTCTGATTCTTATGATAGATGGCTGTCTCTTCGATCGTCTGTTCCAACCGTAGAAGCTCCGACAGCTGCACCATTTCACCGGTCGGCCGCCGCACGGAAATTTCTCCGAGATGCTCTAGCCCGGTCCGCTCCGCCTGCGGCAGCCGCAAGACGATCTGGACAGGACTCTTCTCCTTGGGAATATGCACCAGGCCGATCTTGTCCCCGCCCAGCGCCATACGCAACGTCTTCACGATGTCGTCCGAGGGGACCCCTGCCAAGGCCGCCTTCGCATGATCAACCGTGAAAACATATTTAATTTGGTCGTGCTCCATGAAGTCGTCCACATCCGCTACACCGGGAGTGGCCTCGAACATGGTTCGAATATCTTTGGCCAGAGCCCGTTGCCGATCGTAGTCCGGTCCATAGACTTCCGCCACCAGCACCGATTGCACGGGAGGCCCCGGTGGCACTTCCACCACCTTCACGTTCGCGCCGAACCGGCGGCCGATCTCCTGCACGGCAGGCCGCACCAGCCTGGCGAGCTCGTGGCTCTGCGCCGACCGCTGATCCTTGGCCACCAGATTGATCTGAATATCGGCTTGATGGCTCCCCTCGCGGAGATAGTAATGACGGACCAGGCCGTTAAAGTTGAAAGGCGAAGCCGTCCCGACATAGGCCTGGTAGTCGCGTACTTCGGGAACCGCGCGCACGTATTGAGTCACGGCCTTCGTCACCCGCGCGGTTTCTTCCAACGTGGTGCCCTCGGGCATATCGACGACCAACTGCAATTCACTCTTATTGTCGAAGGGGAGCATTTTGACCGTCACGCTCCTCGTATAGAACAGCGCCACCGACGCGAACAGCAGCAGTACAATCATGCCCAGGAACGTATAAGCCAGCCAGGGGCGATTGAGCAACGGCGTGAGAACCCGTTGATAAAACCGATAGGTCCAGCCCCCTACCGCATCGTCATGCTCCAGGCCCTTCATCACCGCGCCTTCCCGGTAGCAGGTCTGGCAGAACCAGGGCACGACGACGAAGGCGACCAGTAAGGAAAAGAACATGGCGATCGACGCATTGACCGGAATCGGCCGCATGTAAGGTCCCATCAGGCCGGAGATAAAGGCCATCGGCAGGAGGGCCGCGATCACGGTGAAAGTGGCCAGGATCGTGGGATTCCCCACTTCGTCCACGGCATAGATGGAAGCCTCGAGGTGGGGACGGCGGCGCAGGGTAAGGTGCCGATAGGTGTTCTCCACCACGACGATGGCGTCATCGACCAAGATGCCGATCGAAAAGATCAAGGCGAAGAGCGTGACCCGGTTGATGGTGTAGCCGATCAGCATAGAGGTGAAGAGCGTGAGGGCGATGGTCACGGGTATCGCCAGCGACACGACCATCGCCGGCCGCATACCCAGGGTCAGCCCGAGAAAGAGCACCACCGCCGCGACGGCGATCAGTAGATGCCAGAGCAGTTCGTTCGCCTTCTCATCGGCCGTCTCGCCGTAATCGCGCGTGACCGTAACCCGCACGTCGGACGGAATGATCGTGCCCTTCAGCTCCTCGACGGTGCGGAGCACCTCGCGAGTGACGGTGACAGCATTCATGCCCCGCTGCTTGGCCACCGCCACGGTCACGGCAGGAGACTCTTCCTGTGCGTCACGTTTCACGTCTCCCGTCTTACGATCCCCCCCGGCTCCCAGGCCGAACCAGACATATCGCGTGACGTCGGAAGGGCCGTCGATCACGTCCGCAACCTGCCGGAGATAGATTGGCCTGCCATCGCGGACGCCCACGACCAATGCTTCGAGATCTTCGCGAGAACGGATGAAGCGGCCGGTTGCCAACACATATTCGCGGTTCTGACTTTGGAAGCGGCCGGCCGGCAGCGCCAGATTTTCTCCCCTAATCACGCCGGCCATATCGAGGGGCGTCACCCCATACGCGCGCATACGGGCCGGGTCGATCTGAATACGCAGTTCACGAGGGCGCCCGCCGACGAAAAATCCGCCCGCGGTCCCCGGCACCTTCTTCACCTGTTCGAGCACATGCTCGGCCAATTGATGGAGCTGGGCATCGCCGTAGCGGTCGCTGGACAGCGTCACCGTGACGATGGGCACGTCATTGATGTCCCGCGGCTTCACGAGAAAGGGGCCTGCGCCGGGCGGGAGCAGTTCCTGGTTGGACATGAGCTTATCGTACAGATCGACGAGGCTCTGCTCCATCGGCTCGCCGACATAGAACCGCACGATGATCAGCGCGCCGTTTGGCCGCGAGATCGAATAGACATATTCGACCCCTCGAATCTCGGAGATCTTGCGCTCGAAAGGTTTGGTGAGTTGTTCCTCGACGATCTTCGCGGATGCGCCGGGGAACGACAGGAAGACATCGGCCATCGGCACGACGATTTGCGGCTCTTCTTCTCGCGGGGTGACGACGACGGCGAACAGGCCGAGCAACAGGGCCCCCAATAAAATCAGGGGCGTGAGCTTACTCCCGATGAACAGACCGGCCAGGCGGCCTGAGAAACCGACGTGGGGCATAGCCAATGATTGACCCTTTACTCCTTACCCTTCACGATTTCGATCCGGGTTCCCTCGATGCCTGTACTGGCGTTCGCCAGGAGCCGTTCTCCGGCTGTCACTCCGGACAGAATCTCGATCGACTCGCCCACCGCGCGTCCCGACTTCACCCAGCGGAGGCGGGCCAACGAATCAGGGCCGACGATATAGATCCCTGTGAGCTCGCCGCGCTCGATCACGGCAGCGCGAGGCACGACCAACGTCTGACCGGTTCCCTTATCCAGCAACAGGCGCCCGAACATCCCGGTTTTGAGCCCCGCCGTGGGCGGCAACTCGACTTTGACCAGGAACGTATGGGTCGCAGGATCGCCCACCGGAAGGATTTGCGCCACCGTGCCGGAGAGGGTCTTGGAGCCGAGCGCATCGATCGTCACAGGAATCGTCTCGCCGCGCGAGAGAGCTTGGAGATCCCCTTCCGCCACCGTTGCCTCTAATCGTAATCGTTGCGGGTCTTCCATTTTGAGAAGCGGCTGTCCCGGGGATGCGATCTCGCCGGCCTCGATCTTCTTTTCCGTGATGACTCCGTCGAAGGGCGCCGTGACGATCGTGTAGCTCACCTTCGTGAGGGCGGCCCGTCGACTGGCCTCGGCCACTTTGAACGTACGGTCGGCATTCTCCTTCTCCTGCTTCGACACCGCATCCTCGCCGTACAGTTGCTTCATCCGAGCCAGATGCGCGAGGGCATTCTCAGACTCTGCTTGCGCCCGGGCGAGTTCTGCCCGTACATCACGGCTGTCGAGGACCACCAGCGTCTGGCCCTTCTTCACAGCAGTCCCCTCCCGCACCAGCAACTTTTCCACGGTCGATTGGATTTGGCTCGACAACGTCGCCTGCGCCACGGCTGTGATCTGCCCCGTCACTTCGACGCGGAGCGGAACTTGGACCGTCTCCACCTGTATCACTACCGCCTGGATCGACGCAGGGGCTGTCAAAGGCTGCCCCGGCTGGACCGGCTCCTCCCGGGAGTTGCAGGCCGAGAAAAGGACCGAGGTCGCTAGGACGAGCACAAGCCGGCACATGGCGACCTTTTCTTTCTGCTGAGTCACGATATCCATAGACAACGATCCATCCTCCTACTCACTCCTGCACGCCCAGCCTGCGCAAGAAGGCCATCATCGGACACCAGCCGGTGAAGGCGGACTGGATCTGATTCAGCGCCACAAACGCCGCAACATAATTCCAATAGGGGTGAACAACGGCCCCCAGCACAACCGCCAAGAGGACAAAGAGACCGGCAATCAGCCGCAACCATTCATTGAGCTTCATCGAATCACCTCCCGATTTACTCTACCTGTATGATCGACGAGAGCGGGAAAGGATTCACCGGCCGTTCATTCCCTGTTGTGAAAGTCGTCTCCTCGACCATAGTCAGTCCTATCAAAAGGCTGCCGTAGAACGCTGTCACAGCGACAACCCTCGTCAATAGAGGACACGCCGGTAAAAGATCTTCTTTGCCACCTCGGCCACGCCGATATACCCGACAACGATACAGAACAAGGCAACCAGAAACGATGCCGGCAACGGCACGAACCCTAGCGGCCCTCGTAACGGCGTATAGGGCAGCAGCAGCGTCAGGCCCACCACCGCGAGCGTCGCAACCAGCAGACCACGGCTCGGTCGGCTGCGCATGAACGGCCGACGACTCCGGACCACCAGCACGATGACCGAGGCGGAGATCACCGACTCCACAAACCACCCGGTCCTGAATTCCTCGACCCCGGCTTCCAGGAACCAAAGCAGCACACCAAATGTAAGATAATCGAAGATGGAGCTCACCAAGCCGAACGTGAGCATGAATTTTCGAATGAAGACGATGTTCCACCGTCTGGGCCGATCGATCAGCTCCTCATCCACGCGATCACCGGCGATGGTCATTTCCGGAATGTCGGTCAGAAGATTGGTCAATAATATTTGTTTGGGCAGCAGGGGCAGAAAGGACAGAAAGAGCGACGCCCCCGCCATGCTGAACATGTTGCCGAAGTTCGCGCTGGTCGCCATAAAAACATACTTCAAGGTGTTGGCGAACGTCCTCCGCCCCTCCTGCACGCCTTCGACAAGGATGCCAAGATCCTTTTCCAGCAACACGATATCCGCCGCTTCTTTCGCCACGTCCACCGCGCTTTCGACGGACACGCCGACGTCCGCCGCGTGCAAGGCCGAGGCATCATTGATGCCGTCGCCCCCATACCCGACCACGTGGCCTGCCTTTTTCAACGCCAGGATGATCCGTTCTTTCTGATTCGGCTCGACCTCGGCAAACACATGGACGTCATTCACGCGCGACACCAGCGCTTCATCACTCATCTGCCGCAAGTCTTCACCGGTCAAGAGGTGCCCATTCGACAAGCCGATCGCCTGACCGACATAGGCCGCAACGAGGCGATTGTCGCCGGTCACGATCTTCAGGCTGACGCCCAGGTCCTTGAGACGGCCGATGGTGCCCGGGACATCGGCCTTGATCGGATCTTCGAACACGAGGAATCCCAGGAACGTCATGCCCGCCTCATCGTCCTTGGTCATGCCCTCTTGTGCACCCATCTCGCGAGACGCAAGCCCGAGCACCCGCCATCCCTTGGCAGACCACTGCGCCATCTGCGCAAGGATGGTCTCCCGCACGACAGCCAACTCGACCAAGGTACCGTCCGCAGTCTCAGCGGTGGAACAGACCGCCAAGACATTCGCCAGAGCCCCCTTGGTCACCAGGAGATGGATGGTCGGCGTCGCGACTAACACCGACAACCGTTTGCGCACGAAGTCGTAGGGCTCCTCATCCAATTTTCGATAGGGGGTGAGATCGAACGAGCGAGCGGCACGGATGGCTTCGTCAATCGGGTTGAGAAATCCGGTTTCGAAACTCGCATTGAGCCCGCCGTGCAAGAGCACCCTCTCGCTCTGGTTGCCCGCGATATCGTAGGCGGCCTTCAGCCGGACGAGCCCTTCGGTCAATGTCCCGGTCTTGTCCGAGCAGAAAACGGTCATGCTCCCGAAATTTTCGATCGAGGCCAATCGCTTCACAATCACTTTCTGTTGGGCCATCCGCTTGGCCCCATGGGCCAAATTGATGCTGATGATGGCCGGCAGCAGCTGCGGGGTGAGGCCCACCGCGAGGGCCAAAGAGAACAGAAAGGCTTCGAGCACAGGCCTGGCCAGATACACGTTGACCGCAAATATGGCCACGACCAACACGATGGTCACTTCCAGCAGTAAATAACCGAATTGCCTAATGCCTCGCTCGAACTCCGTCTCGGGCGGCCTGAGCTGTAGCCGGCCGGAGACCTTCCCGAATTCCGTGTCCGATCCAATGTGCACCACGACCGCCGTACCGGTTCCGCTCACGACATGGGTCCCGAGAAAGAGACTATTCGTCCGTCGAGCCAGGGGACTATCGGCTGACAGGAGGCCGCAGACTTTCTCGACGGGATAGGTCTCGCCTGTGAGCGTCGCCTCGTCCACGAACAGATCTTTGGATGCAAGCAGGAGACAATCGCTGGGAATCGTATCGCCAGCCCTGAGCAGCACGACATCGCCCGGCACGACCTCTTCAACCGGCACAGCGACCTGGATTCCGTCCCGCCATACATCGGCTTTGATCTGCACGATCGCGAGCAGGCTGGCCACTGCTTGGTTCGCGCTCCGTTCCTGCCAGAACCCGAGCAGGCCACTGACGAGCACGATCATGAGAATAATCGCCGTGTCGCTCCGGTCCGCCAAAAAGAAGGCCAGCCCCGCGGCACCCAGGAGAATGAGGATGATCGGACTGGTAAATTGCCGGAATAACAGCTGATAGGTGGACAGCCGGCTCTTCGGTTTCAACAAGAGATGTGCATCGCGCACATGACGTCGCCGCGCCTCATCGCCGGAGAGTCCCTGGGGAACCGTCTCCAGCTGCTGCATCACCTCGGCCGATGGACGGCTCCAAAAACTCCAGGCATCAGACATCGTCAGAGCGATCCTTTCGGGCAACCTACGGCTCAGGCGTTCAGCAATTTTGTCACGCTCCACACCAGCAGCAACGCGTACACGCTCCCGAAAAACCACGGGAAGCTGATGGCGCGATGAGCCCACCACTGACGATGCTGGCGGAAGGCCCAGTTCGGCTCAAACACCGGGGGCTCGTTCCGTCGATCCTCAATCGGCTGCCGGAGCTCATGAAGCCGGTGGAGACTGGTCACCAGCTGCTCCGCATGCCACTCAGGCTCCTGCTCGACTCCTCTCAGTCGCCACTCCCACAGGGCATTCTGACCTGACAACCGGCCGAGGACGATCGCCATTTGAAGGCAGAGGAGAACCCCGAAGACACAGAGCAGCACAATCAGTACCGTGAAGGAGAAGGCCACGCGCTCCCGCGACAGGATTAGTCCGATCACCGCGACAAAAATAGAATGGGCCGTGAGGTAGTCGGAGAGCATCGTGTGATAGTCCCGCACCCCGGAGGTCCAGAGGGTGAGAAGGCGCTCGTACGTTGCGTCGAGATCGGTTTCGCCCAGTGCCATCATAGCCCTTCCTTCCACTGAATGACTTCCATCTCCACGCTCGTTCCTTTGCACAACACAACGCAGCCCTCATCCCTTTCCACTCCATCGCCAATTGCGGATCTCCGGCAGATCATCCCCGTGCTCCGAGATGTATTGCTTATGCTCAATGAGTTTCTCACCGAGGGTTTGCTTGGCATAGGCAGCCCGGGATCCCAACTGGGGCAGACGGTCGATCACATCACCGACCAGGTGGAACCGGTCGAGATCATTCATCACCGTAATATCGAAGGGAGTGGTGGTCGTACCTTCCTCCTTATACCCGCGCACATGCAAATTCTTGTGGTTCGTCCGTCGATAGGTCAGGCGATGAATCAGCCAGGGATAGCCATGAAACGCGAAGATGATTGGCTTATCAGTTGTGAACAGGCTATCGAACTCCTTGTCGCTCAACCCGTGAGGGTGCTCGCGCTGAGGCTGGAGTTTCATCAAGTCCACCACATTAATCACCCTAATTTTCAGACCGGGGAAAAACTTCCTGAGCAACTCGACGGCGGCTAACGTTTCGAGCGTCGGCACGTCACCGCAGCAGGCCATCACGACATCAGGCTCGCATCCCTGATCGTTGCTAGCCCATGGCCAGATGCCAAGGCCGGCGGTGCAGTGTTTGATCGCGGCGTCCATATTCAACCACTGGAGGGCCGGTTGCTTGCCGGCCACGATCACGTTCACGTAGTTGCGGCTGCGCAGACAATGGTCGGTGACGGACAACAGGGTGTTCGCGTCAGGCGGGAGATAGACCCGGATGACCTCGGCTTTTTTGTTCACCACGTGGTCGATGAACCCCGGGTCCTGGTGGCTGAACCCGTTGTGGTCCTGCCGCCACACATGCGACGACAAAAGATAATTCAAGGACGCAATCGGCCGCCGCCAGGGAATCTGATTCGATACTTTGAGCCACTTGGCATGCTGATTGAACATTGAATCGACGATATGGATAAAGGCTTCATAGCAGGAGAACATGCCGTGGCGGCCCGTCAAGAGATAGCCTTCGAGCCAGCCTTCGCACTGATGCTCGCTCAACATTTCCATCACGCGGCCATCCGGCGCCACATGATCGTCGCCGGGAATGATCTCGGCGGTCGAGCATCGGTTCGTCACCTCGAATACCGCACCCCAGCGGTTTGAGGCTGTCTCATCCGGGCTGAACACACGGAAATTGGTGGAGTTCGATTTGACCACATCACGAATAAACTCGCCTTGGACGCGTGTGGCTTCGCCCTCCACTGCCCCGGGCTTCGGTACCTTTACAGCGTAATCGCGGAAATCTGGCAGGTGCAGGTCGTGCAGCAAGAGACCGCCGTTGGCGTGGGGATTGGCGCTCATGCGGAAGGGGCCGGTCGGTGCTAGATCCGCCAATTCAGGGATGAGTGTGCCGGTCTTGTCAAAGAGTTCTTCCGGTTTGTAACTCTTCATCCACTGCTCAAGAATTCTGATGTGACCGGGCTTATCCATGTCACCCATCGGCACTTGATGCGAACGGAATGTGCCTTCAGCCCGCTTCCCATCCACGATCTTCGGCCCTGTCCAGCCCTTCGGTGAACGCAGGACGATCATCGGCCACCGAGACCGTTTTTTAAATCCTTTGGTCCGTGCGTCGCGCTGAATCTTTTTGATGTCAGCCACGACCGCGTCGAGGGTGGCAGCCATCTGTTGATGCATGGTCATCGGCTCATCGCCCTCGACGAAATAGGGGCGGTAGCCGTAGCCGATGAAGAGCGATTCCAATTCGTCGTGCGGAAGCCTCGCCAGCACCGTGGGGCCGGCGATCTTGTACCCGTTCAAATGCAGGATCGGCAGCACGGCACCGTCGTGCACAGGGTTCAGAAACTTGTTCGAATGCCAACTGGTCGCCAACGGGCCGGTTTCCGCTTCCCCATCGCCCACGACACAGGCGACGAGCAGATCCGGATTGTCGAACACCGCGCCGAACGCATGCGAGAGCGAATACCCCAACTCGCCGCCCTCGTGGATAGACCCCGGTGTCTCCGGTGAGACGTGACTCGGAATGCCGCCGGGAAACGAGAACTGGGTGAAGAGCCGCTTCATCCCCTGTTCATCTTGCGAGATGCTCGGATAGACCTCGCTATAGGTGCCCTCCAAATAGGCGTTCGCCACGAGCCCCGGTCCACCATGGCCCGGCCCTGTGACATACATGACGTTCAAATCGTATCTCTTAATGATACGGTTCAAATGGACATAGACGAAGTTCAGCCCCGGCGTCGTACCCCAGTGGCCGAGCAAGCGCGGCTTGATATGGGCCAGCGTGAGCGGCTTCTTCAGCAAGGGATTGCCGTAGAGATAAATCTGCCCCACGGAGAGATAATTCGCCGCTCGCCAATAGGCGTGCATATTTCCGAGCAGGTCTGAGCTCAGCGGTTTCTTCTTGGTCTGATTCATTGATTCCTCGTCATGCTAAACTAGGCGGCTGACTCTTCCACGTTACGGCCCCTACGTCTCGTCCAGCAGTTGAAGGACGGAACGGGCAATCTGACTTTCTTCATCCGTAGGGATCATACGAACGGTGACGCCGCTGCCCTCCTTCGAAATGACTGAGGCGCCCGCTCTGTTGGAAGCCTCATCCACTGCGACGCCGAGGAACTCCAGTCCCTCACAGATGCGCGATCGGATAACCGACGAGTTCTCACCGATACCGCCGCTGAAAACCAGCGTATCAAGCCCGCCCAAGGCAGCGGCAAATGAGCCGATCCACTTCTTGGCCTGGTAGCAGAAGAGTGCCACGGCTTCAGCCGCACGTGAATCGTGGCTTTCACTGGCCAAGAGGTCCCGCAGGTCTGAACTGGTCTCCGAGACCCCAAGCAACCCCGATTGCTGATTGACCATCGTATGGAACTGCTCCACGGTCATGCCTTCCGTTCTCGACAAATAGGACACGAGCCCCGGGTCGAGATCGCCTGAACGAGTGCTCATCGGCAACCCCGCTGTGGGCGTAAATCCCATGCTCGTATCAATGCTCTTGCCCCCGCGCACCGCCGCCATGCTCGCCCCATTTCCTAGATGAGCCAGGATGACCAGACCCTGCGCCTCATGAGGCGCAAGACGCCTGAGTTCCTCCATCAAGTAGGCATAGGACAGGCCGTGAAACCCATAGCGCTGCACACCGGTGGCCTCGTATCGTCTGGGAATGGGCAAGAGACGTGCGACACGCGGCATGTCGCGGTGAAAGGCAGTGTCGAAGCAAGCGACTTGCGGGAGCGCTGGATAGCGCGCGCCAAACGTCTCGATCAGCTCGATCTCGGCAGGCAGATGTTCCGGATCGTAGGGACTGAGCCGGCGCAGTTCACCCATGATTTCCGGAGTGAGGCGCTGCGGCTCGCGATAACGTTGTCCTCCGTGCACCACGCGATGCCCGATGGCCACAAGGTCTGTGATCGTGATCTTCTGCTTCAGCCAGGCGATGAGCGGATCGACACAATCCTTGTGATGCGCGGCCTGGATCGTCCTGCGCTCGCTGTTACCGCTGGCCACGTCCGTAAGGGTCAGCGTTGCCTCCGGAAACCCGATTCGATCGGCCAGGCAGGACACCACACGAGTGAGAGGAGGAGCAACTTGGAAGAGCGAACACTTGAGGCTCGACGATCCGCCATTGATGGTCAAGATGAAACCATGTGAGGGGCTCATGCCGACCCCGGGCTCTGCTGCACAGGCGCTTGCCCCAATCGATAGGCATCGTGGAGATACTGTGCGACCATGCGCTGCGTATTGAAAAACGCTCCGTTCAATGCAATCGCGTGCCGCATGATCTCGATAAAGCGTTCTTGCTCCTTATAAAAACAGGGCAAGACCTTCTCTTCCAATTTTCTATAAAGTTCCGCTGCGTGACAGGCGTCCATCCCGGACTGAGGCTCCAGGCAGGCCTCCACCCGATCGCCGATCGACCAGCCGGTTACACCTTCGAGATGGCCCTCGATCCACCAGCCGTCCAGCACGCTCAGGCTCGGGACCCCGTTCATCGCCGCCTTCATCCCGCTCGTCCCTGATGCCTCCATCGGCGGCAACGGTGTATTGAGCCACACATCGACACCGGCACAGAGCATCTTGGCCACCTCCATGTCGTAATTGGTCAGATAGGACACCGCGACCACGCCCTGCAGCGCATCACCCATCTCATGGATGTGCGCGATCAGGTCCTTGCCATCGCGATCGTGCGGATGCGCCTTGCCGGCAAAGACGATCTGGATCGGCCCGACCTCTCGAGCAATCTTTTTGAGCCGGTCGAGATCCTGAAAAATCAGACCGGCACGTTTGTAGGCTGCGAATCGACGGGCGAATCCGATCGTCAACACCTCGCGATCGAAGCCCGCGTTCGACTCCCGATTCACATGTTCGACTAAGGTACGCTTGGCTTCCACATGCGCCGCCCAGATGTCCGAGGTGGGAATGCCCACGGCATAGCGCAGCGAGAGTTGATCGCGCCGCCAGTCCGGCAGATGGGTATCGAAGAGCTTCTGGAACGAGGGAGCGGTCCACGTGACCGCGTGAACTCCGTTGGTAATGGAATGGATCGGATAGCCGGGGAACATGCTGTGCGAGACCTCCCCATGCTTCATCGCCACCCCGTTGACATACCGGGAGCCCCGCAGGGCCAGTTGCGTCAAATTCAACCGCTGCTCGATGCCGCAGGCCTTCAGCCTGGCCCATCGATGCTCTCCTAATACCTGCCTGGCAAGTTCCTCTGAAAATTGATCGTGCCCTGCCGGCACGGGAGTATGGGTCGTAAAGACGCACTGTTCACGAACAGTTTCAATGAGATCGGCCGATACGGATTCCGACTGGCCCTGGACAGCCAGTTTCTCTTCCACCAGCGCGAGGACGAGCAAGGCGGCATGCCCCTCATTCATATGAAACCGGAGAATGTCCCGGCATCCGAGCGCCCGCAGCAGGCGGAGCCCCCCGATCCCCAGCACTACCTCCTGACACAAACGATAATGGTCGTCGCCTCCGTAGAGCACATCGGTGAGGGTCCGGTCCCAGGGCTGATTCTCACTCACATCGGTATCGAGCAGATACACGGGAACGACAGAGCCAGACTCACCTGTTACTCGATACCGCCAGGCCCTAACATGGACCGTACGACCTTCGATGTCGACCGTGACGCGCTCGTCGATCAATTCCGCGAAATCATTGACCGGCCAGGCGACAGGCTCCTCGCTTTGCTGACCGTGCGCATCCAGACGCTGAAAAAAGTACCCTCGCCGATGCAGCAAGGACACCGCCACCATCGGCACGTCGAGATCCGCAGCCGAGCGAATCGTGTCGCCGGCAAGCACACCAAGCCCTCCCGAATAGGTCGGCATCCCGGACTCAAGGCCGATCTCCATAGAAAAGTACGCGACGAGCGGGGGCTGCACCATCAATGGTCCCTTCAGTGACATCCGCGTGGCACTGTAAACGAACTAACTCACCGTCGAATGAATCCAGTCGCCCACATAATGCGTGATCGCGATCACGCTGACGCCAATGACTAAATGCTCCGCGATGACTGTCCAAGCCGAGATCTGCTGGGCCCGCGCCAGGAGGTAGCTCAGCACCGCGAGCAGCACGAGTCCCCATCCCACGCTCACCGTCATGGCCTCCTCCAGCGGCAGCAAGAGCACCGGCACGACAAAGGTCAGCGCAATCAGGAACTTGGCCACGAAGGTGGCAATGGTGGCTTCCCAGATTTCAGACACGGCCCCATTGTTTTTAGACTCCTCCGCAATATGAATGCCCAGCGCATCAGACAGGGCATCGGCCACCGCAATGGTCACAATGCCGCCGATGACCGCAAGCCTGGAATGGGTTCCGGCATGCAGCCCGACCATCAGGCCGAGCGTCGTGATCACACCGGACGTCAATCCAAAGCTGAAGCCGGTCTTGAGCGATTGCTTCATCGTGAACAGCCAAGCCCCTGGCCGCCGGAGACACAACCGCTCAGCCAGCCGGCCACCTCCTTTACGAGCCTATTGACTGCCAAATTTGCCGCCACCGCCCCGCCATAGGCATCCTCACTCGCCGCCTCTTCCACCACGTCAAACAGGCGGGTGCCGAGCACCAGATAGTCAGGCAGCTTGATTATTTGTATTCGCAACGCGACGCGCATCTGACTCGGTTTCTGCAAAAATGTCTGTATGAGTTCCACCTGGTCGATATCTACCCGATAGTCGCCCCGCACGGATGTCGGCATCGGGACAATGGCGCGCCACGCGCCCGTCTGTTCCAGGACCTGAACGAGTAAGGGGGTCATCATCCTGGCCGGGGGGTCCGCCCATTGATGGGTCGCGTAATAGCTCATTTCATAGGGCCGCTGCGTATAGGCCATCCGTGGCGTCTCGAACCCTGGCCGTGCCACCGGCACGTTCACGACGAGAATCCCGGCTCCTGGTTTTCCTTCAGAGAAAGCAGCCCCTCTTGCCGGGCTGCCCAGGCTCAAGATGAACGTATGGATTGGTCTCTCTTCACGCGGAAGTGACAGACAACCAGCCAGTGCCAGCAAGACAATCCCGATTCCCATCAACCTATATAGCCGCACCTGCATCGTCCTCATCGGCTACTCTCCCGGTCCTCGCTGGGGAGTCTTCGTTCCCAGCACGAGCGAACTCGGCTCCTGCTCCAGTTGACGCGCCACACGCTGCAACGTTCCCGTGAGTGCCCGGAGTTCGGTCACCAGTGCGCCCGTCTCGCTCAACGTCTGTCGGGTGAACTGTTCAATATCCGGACGGCTTTCTTGGAGAACCGACCTCACAGCCTTTCCCGTGCGAGCCAATTCCTCGGTCATGATCTGGAGCGCCGCGGCACTTTTATTGACTCGCTCTAACAAGGCGGGCATCTGTTTGTTCATTGTTTCGGTCATCATCGCGACATGCTCCGCCGCTTGCGAAGCACTGTGTATGCCCTTCTCCACTTCAGCGCCGCGCACGGCAAGTGCCTGCGTCAGTTCAGCGAAATCTTTCAGGATCTGCCTGAGCGCGGCCCGATTCTCTTCACCAACCACATCCGTCGCATTCTGACTGAGCGTATTCACGTTAGCGAGCAGCTTTGTCAGGCCCTGATCAGCGAGCAGGCGAGAAATTTCCATGTCGATGCGAAAAAACAGCGAGGGACCTGTCTTGATGACCGGATACTTCTGGCCCGGCGCCACCTCCAGGGCCGGCGACTCTCGACTTCCTCCGTTCAGATTGACTCTGGCCAGTCCCGTCAGCCCTTGCGTTTCGAGTACCGCAACCGTATCCGTTTTAACCGGTGTGGCGTGAAGAATATCGAGGGTCAACCGGACCTCTTCAGGATTCTCCGGATTCAACACGATATCCTTCACGCGCCCGACGTCGACCCCCCGGTATTTTACCGTCGAGTTGACGCTCAACCCGGCGACAGATTCCTGCGTGTAGGCATAATACCGGTCATAGATCCCCCGGTAATCGGACTTCCCCAACCAAAGGACGACCAGCAAGACCGCCGCCCCCAAGGCTGCGACAAATACTCCGACTACAACGTAGTTGACTCTGGGTTCCATGTTCCCTCTTTGTGTTGGCTTTCCGCCGCCCGCCCGCGCGGACCATGGAAATATTCACGAATCAGAGGATCGTTCGAGCGCGATAATTCCTGCATGGTGCCGATGCCCAGCACCTTTCCGTGGCCTAGCACCGCGACACGGTCTGAAATGCGCCAGAGCGAATCGAGATCGTGGGTCACCATCACCACTGTCAATCCCAATAACGCTTTCAACTGCATCACCAACTCGTCGAACCCCGCCGCCATGATTGGATCCAGCCCGGCAGTCGGCTCATCCAAGAACAACAACTCCGGGTCCATCACGATGGCCCGCGCGAGGGCGGCCCGTCTCCGCATGCCCCCGCTGAGCTCGTTCGGGTATTTTGTGGCGCTCTCCGACGGCAGACCTACCAAGGCAATCTTCAGCGCGACAATGTCATGAATCATTTCCGGACTCAGCTGCGTGTGCTCTTTCAGCGGCACCGCAACATTCTCCGCCAACGTGAGCGAACTGAACAACGCGCCCTGCTGAAACATCACGCCAAACCGTCGATGATTCTCTTGCGGTTGTCCATCGCGCAACGACTGGCTGTCCACTCCGAAAAGCCGCGTGGACCCTGAGGTCGGCTCTTGCAGTCCGACGATCTCTCGCATCAACGTGGATTTCCCGCACCCGTTCCCTCCGGCAATGGCAAAGATCTCCCCCTGCAGAATCGTGAGACTCACATCCTCGTGCACGACCGCTTCTCCGAATCGAGTGGAAACGTGGCAGACCTCAATGATCGGCACAGCCGCCTGCGTCGCAACCTGTAACTCAGAGTTAACCATTCGCCCCCTGCCTCGTGCCTGTGATTATCGTTATAAATTCCACCAACTCAACAGAATGCTGCACAATGCGTCGAACACGATGACCAGGAAGATACTTTGCACGACGCTGGTGGTCGTGTGCCGCCCTACATCATCCACACCCCCTCGGATTTGAAACCCCTGATAGCAGCCCACCAGCGCAATGATAATGGCAAAGAACGGCGCCTTTCCGATTCCGATGAGAAAGTGCCGCAGGGCCACCGCTTCTTCAAAGCGCATCACAAACTCGGTAAAACTGACATGGAGCTGATTCGAGGCGATCAACATGCCGCCGAACACGCCCAGCCCATCCGCATAGACCGTGAGCAACGGCAAGATGAGCATCAACGCAAAAACCCGAGGCAGCACCAACAATTGCATCGGCGACAGGCCTAACGTCTGAACCGCGTCCAGTTCCTCCGTCACCTTCATCGTCCCGATCTGCGCCGCATAGGCCGAACCGGAACGGCCGGCGATCAGAATAGCGACGATCAGCGGAGAGATCTCTCGCAACAACGAGATCCCGACCAGATCCACCACGAAAATATTGGTGCCGAACTTCCGCAACTGCTCCGCCCCCTGATAGGAAATCACCACCCCGATCAAGAAGGCGAGTAGCCCCGTGATGGGCAATGCATTGAACCCATCCAGCTCAAGACTTCTCAACAGCGCCCGCCAACGAATGAGTGACGGCCTCTTCAGCAATCGCCAGACCCCGACCGTGCTCTCGCCGACGAACCCCAGCGCCCTCACAGCCTGCTTAGCCTGCCCAGAAATCATTCGATGAAACTGTTCCATCCGCCCGGTTTTCGTCGCTGGAGCGACCTCGATGCGATCCCAATTGGCAGACACCATGCGAAGCAGCTCGGCAAACTCAGCACGCAACCCTTCAACCGACACTTGCCGCCCCTGCTGACGGAGTTGCATCACCATTCGGTACAGCATCACGGCTCCCCCCGTGTCCATGGCTGTGATGCGACCTGCATCGCACAGCAGCTCACTCGACCGGGGCCACGGCAGGAGAGCCACCGCCCGTTCGAGATCCGGCAGGTGCTGGAGCGTCCATGGTCCGGTACAGTGCAGGGCCTCGTCCTGTCTGATCGTGAGGCTCGCCCGTTCCCCTTGTACCGATGCTGACAGAGACATCACGATCCTATTTTTCCATAATGGTCTTGAGATCCGCCCCGCTGATCACTTCATGCTCGAGCAACTGCTTCGCCCCTTCACGAAGCGAGGCCTTCTGTTCCGCCAGCAGCAACTTCACCCGCTCGTATTGCTCATCGATGATGCGGCGCACTTCACAGTCGATCTCGCGGGCAGTCTCCTCCGAATAGTCGCCCTTCTCCTGGGAGAGCTGGATCTGCATAAAGAGAGGCTGGCGCTCACGCTCCAACGTGACGGTCCCCAGCCTCTCGCTCATCCCGTAGGACTTGACCATGCTCTTGGCAATGTCCGTCGCCTTGACCAAATCATTCTGCGCTCCCGTGGACGCCTCGCCGAAGATCAATTCTTCCGCAATCCGTCCTCCGAGCAAGACGGCGATCTTATTCTCCAACTCCGTCTTGGCCATCAAAAAACGATCCTCGGTCGGGAGCTGCAGGGTATAGCCCAACGCGGCAATCCCTCGAGGAATGATCGAGATCTTCTGGATCGGGTCTGCTCCGGGAAGCGACAGGGCCACCAAGGCATGGCCCACTTCATGGTGCGCGACCCGCTCCTTCTCCATCTTGTTGAGCACCCGGTTCTTCTTCTCCAGCCCTGCCACGACCCGCTCCACCGCTTCTTGCAATTCCGGAAGCCCCACCTGCTCCTTGCCACGGCGAACGGTCAAGAGCGTCGCCTCGTTGATGATATTGGCGAGGTCGGCCCCGGAAAATCCCGGCGTCATCCCGGCAATCACCTCGAGATCGGCATCGGGACCAAGAACCACCTGCTTTGCATGGACCCGCAAGATGGCCAGACGGCCGATCTTGTCCGGTCGATCGACCAATACTTGGCGGTCAAACCGGCCGGCCCGCAACAATGCTGGATCCAGGATCTCAGGCCGGTTGGTGGCCGCCATGAGAATGACGCCGATACGGGGATCGAAGCCGTCCATCTCAACCAGCAATTGATTGAGCGTCTGCTCCCGCTCCTCATGCGCCATGGGTCCCATCCCGCGAGCCTTCCCGATCGCATCTAATTCGTCGATAAAAATAATGCAGGGGGCCTTGACCTTGGCCTGCTCGAACAGATCCCGCACGCGGGCTGCCCCGACCCCCACGAACATTTCCACGAACTCGGACCCGCTGATGCTGAAGAACGTGACCCCTGCCTCTCCCGCCACGGCTCGGGCCAGAAGCGTCTTGCCGGTTCCCGGCGGGCCGACGAGCAAGATCCCTTTCGGAATCTTGCCTCCCAGACGTGTGAACTTTTCCGGCGTCTGCAGAAACTCAATCACCTCGCGCAGTTCATCCTTGGCTTCGTCCACACCTGCCACATCGGCGAAGGTGACCTTCGTATCCTTCTCCGCATAGATCTTCGCCTTCGACTGCCCCACCGTCATGAACCCGCCCTGGCCCTGCCCGAGACGCCGGAAGATAAAAAACCAGATCCCGACGAAGACCAGCGTCGGCAACAGCCAGGAGAGGAGGTCCCTCACGAACGTCGTCTCAATTACTCCGGTGAACTTCACGTGATGCGCATTCAGTTCTTTAACGAGATCCGGGTCCTCGACCCTGATGGTCGTGAATAACTTCTGCTCTTTGGAGCCCTCTTCCGGCTTCAGCTTCCCGGTCAAGGTCTGATGAGTGACCGTGACTTCCGCCACGCTACCAGCCGCCACGAGAGTCCTGAATTCGCTATAGGGAAGCTCTTCCAGCTTCTGCAGTGCATGGATGAAATCGTGCACGAGGATGACGGCCCAGATGGCGAGAAAGACATACCAAATCGAAAAAGAGATTTTCTTATTCACCGGCATAGAGATGAGATCCTCCGATATCGCAAGATTGCGGGAGGCTGAAACAATTCGCCGCCCTCAACCTTGCATTAGAACTGCAAAGAAGGGGCCCTGGGAGAGCTTCTCAGAGCTGGAGACTTCCAGAGGAATATTGAGTGTTTCGAGTGAAATTGGACAGATGAAAAGGGAGCCAGGGGGAGTCCTGCTACAGTGCCCCCAATTTCCCCTGTGGCATATAGCTACAGGCCCAAGCAGATATCAGGGCTAAGACCGCACCAGCAGGACCGCGGCAAACAAAATCCCCAACGTCAATACGAGAGAGAACCGTGCAGCCCAAGGAGACCACTGAACCAGGGCTTGCTCGAACCTGGTTCGGCTCTCAGCTGGGGACTGCGCGATCTTCCCGACGAGCGGCCCGAGAACAAGGTCGTGGGTCAGGGTCAAGAACAAGAGAAACGTCACGAGCCCCAGCTTCACCGTCAAAATCATCGGCCAACTCGATGGATCACTGAGGGAGATCCCCCTCTGATGCAACAACAAAGGCCCCGTGAGCAAAAGAACCGTGATTGCGCCCCAGACCACTATGCGAAACCGCCTGGCGACGGCTCGAAAGAGCAGGGGTCTCTGAGCGGTGAACGGTTCGCGCTTGAACACCGGCATCAGCACTAGCGACAAAAATATCGTCCCGCCGATCCAGCTGATCGCCGCGAGAAGATGGAGCCATATAAGAAGAGAAGTCCCCATTGCTCCGCCACATTACGTGGTGGAGTGACCGGGGTTCAAGAGTGGAGTCTGGGTCGGTCCAGATTGAGTCGGCAGTTTCAGGCGAGGGCACCAGTCGATCTCCGCCAATGCGGCCGCGACCTCGAACCGCTGCGCCTCATGGATTGGCGCCCCGTCCTGAACCATCTCCATACAAGGTGTGCAGATAAACTGACAAGGCACAGGACAACGATGCGCGTCACATCCGACGAGAGCATTGAACAGTGCCGTTCGTTCCGCACAATAACGAACAGGGTCTGGCGCCACTAAACTTTCTCGATAACACTCGATTCGTTGCCAAAGCTTCGCCAGGCTGGAAACCGGACGATCATTCACGCTCGCCCAGGCGCCAGGGAAACGGATGGCTTCGCCGATCAGCTGCAGCGCGCCATCCAACCCCTCCGGCAGCGAGGGGAACTGGGCCATGTTCACCTGCTTCCCGTTCATCTGCCCTACGGTGAAGATAGGAGCGCGTTGAGCCAGGCTCAACGCGCTCGAATCAGTCTCCGCGACCCGATGAGGTATGTGGACGATAAGGTTCATCGCTGCCGAGCTAATCGCCGTTAATTAGAATGACACTCCGACATAGGGACCAACCGTGAAGTAGTTATTCGTCGTGTTGGTCATCCCAGCCGCCAAATGGAAACGGGCATCCACGCCGAGCTTGAAAGCCTTCCAGACTTGATACTCAGCTCCGGCGCCGAACTGGACCCCGATATCGAGGTACTGAGTCTGATTCGATGGAGGGCTGATCACATGGATATCCAGCCCGATCGGGATAATCCAGGGACGAAAGGCACTTCCCTCCCTGAACTTAATTTTTGGCGAGACATCGATCGTCACCATCGTCAATTGAGTCTTCACGTCATTTGTTGAACCAGACACCCCGGCGCCCCTCACTGAGTTCGACGCAAACCGATTGAACTGGACCCCAAGCTCACCAACCGCCCAGGTCTTGTCCATCGCGCCCCATGTATCCTTGGACAAGAGAAAATCGAGGCCGGCCCCCGCATACCAACCGATATTGCTATCGTTTTTTTGCCCAGTAGACCCGTTTGCAAACGTTTCACCAGATCGGTCGCTACTCAGCCTGGTAAACCCGCCGCGATAGAACACCATGTTGCCAGCTTCTTCAGCCGAGGCCGGCGATACAGCACAAACAGCGAGCCCCCCGGCGATCGCAATCGCGGCAACCCACACTCCAATGTTCCTGCTTCTCTTCCGAACCTGCATCATGCTCCCCTCCCTGGGTGATCATCGGAAGACGTTCCTTGTCCCCCGACCGTTCCGCTGACCTGCGCTCGCCTGCTCGCGCGATCAGCCTAGTGAATAACTGCATCACCGGTGCCTCCCTTTACGGCGCAAGCTGCGACACTTTTGCCCCTGCCCCCTCCGGCACATCCTTCGCGCAACGGAATCCCATCCAATTGATCCTCGTATTGGGATCGGTTCCGTTCCTCATCGCGACCCGCATAGTCGTCGTGCTGTCCATCCACCCACCACCCCGGAAGGCTTTCTGGGTGCCGGTCTCAGGGCCTTTGGGGTTCCGGTCAGGCGCTGCCGCGTAATAGTCCTGGTCATACCAATCGGCCACCCATTCGGACACGTTCCCGATCGTCTGGTACAGCCCGTAGGGGCTCACGGCATTCTCATATTTATCGACCGAAATAATCGGCGGATACAATAAGAGTCGTTCCGGACGATCCCGCACCGGACCGGACAGGCCGGTTCTCCCGAAATTCGCTCGGCTCGGCCCCGCATATTCTTTGCCCCAGGGAAAGAGCCGCCCGTCCACTCCGCGCGCCGCTTTCTCCCATTCCGCTTCCGTCGGCAGCCGCTTGCCTGCCCACTTGCAGTAGGCATCGGCGTCATACCAGGACACGTGCATGATGGGGTGATGCGCCATCGCCTCCTGGAAATTTCCACCGTCATACCGCCAGTCCACTTGCGGCGGACGGTTCGTCGCGAGCACAAATCCGAGATATTCCAACGCCGTCACTTCGTACTTGCCGATCTCGAAGGCATCCAGATAAACATGCCGCTGTGGAATCTCGCCGCGATAGGCGAGCCGGTCCGTCTTCTTGTCGCTGCCCATCACAAACTCACCGGCCGGCACGAGGACCATGTCATCCTTGGGTCTCCACTTGGCGGCCCGTTCCGCCGCGAGCTTTTTCCCTGCCTCAGTCCACTCCATCGTCACGTCCTGCGTATCGAGCCCCCAGGCGACGTTCGCAATCACCAGGGCCACGACCGCAGCGATAATCATATTTACGACTCGATTGACCGTCACTAGCCTTTCCATTCGCACCTCACTCATAACCGGCCTCCTCTTTTGTTACCCAGGCTAAGGGCGCGAGGCAAGGGGCGAGCGATAGTCAGACTCAACCCCTTCGCCCTTCGCCTTTCGCCTCTAGCCCCTTGCCAAATGTTGATTTCGCACAGCGCAATCCCGTCAAATAACTTCTGCGATCCGGCGTGCCGCCATTGCGCCCGGCGGATCGCGCAACCTCCGGATCTTCGTTCCAGGAGCCACCGCGAAAAACTTTGAGTTCGCCGGAGGCAGGCCCAGTCGGATTGTCCGATAAGTCGCGGCGATAGTATTCGGGGTCGAACCAATCCGACACCCATTCACTCACGTTGCCCGCCATTTGATAGACGCCGTAGGGACTGACGCCCTTGTCGTACCGATTCACATTGGCGAGGGGCGGATACTTGAATCCGCGCTTCGAACCGGAATGGGCGATATTGCTTTTCATCCACCCGGCCGGTTCGTTGCCCCAGGGAAACATCCTGCCATCTTCACCGCGCGCGGCCTTCTCCCACTCCGCCTCGGTCGGAAGCCGTTTGCCAACCCAGCGGCAATAGGCATTGGCCTCCTCCCAGCTCACCCCGATGACCGGATGCGATGCGATCTTTTCGAGAAAGGGATCCTGCATCCAAAACTCCGGCCACGCCGCCCCTGTGCCCAACACGAATCGAAGGTAATGGACGTTGGTGACTTCGTACCGGTCGATCTCGAAGGCATCCAGGGACACGGGCCGCTGCGGCAACTCTTGAGGACCGGCGGCGCGATCCACCTTAGGGTTACTGCCCATCAAAAACGGCCCCCCCGGCACCGAAACCATGCCTTCAGGAACCTCCAGCAAGGCCAGCCGTTCTAGTTCCCAAGGCTGCGCCCAGGGATCATGCTTGGGAGACAAATGGTTGGCATGCACTGCGCCATTCAGCAGAAACCCCCAGGCCAGCAGGCCGATTGCCAAGGCGACCCTGATTTGCCACGCCAAACTGTAGTGATGCAATTCCATTCGTGATCCGCCGCTCTTCAACTCGTTCAGTCTTTTCTATCGCTGTCCATTCTGCTTCTAAGAAAACGGGGGAGCCACACCTTACGCGCAGCTCCCCCGTCTCGACCGATACTATTCCGCTGCTGCCTACTTCATCGCAGTCGGAATAGCGCGAGGCTCGGGCTGCACATCCGCATGCTTGGCGCCAGCTCCGTGCGCGCCCAGCGGTTGGATCCGTGAGTCACCGGCTGGCAACACACGGAGGTAGCCCCATTGTCCCGACTGCGTGTAGGGCAGCCGCGCATTGGACCACACGAAGTCTCCCACCTGACGATACGGGCCGCCCGCACCGCCACGGATGAAGACATCGAGGATCTCGGACCCGGCGTACTCCACGACGCTGATCTGGTCGGCGCCAGGCATGTAGGGTTCGATCGGCCATTCATGGCCTTCGACCGCAAACATCCCGTTCTGTTCGCTGTTCGCGCCGATCACATGGATACGGACCGCGTCACCGGCATGCGCCTCGATCAGAGGCGTCACCGGATCTTCCGGCTTGTCCACCACGCAGGGCTGGAAAATCTTGCCCAGCGAGCAGCCTTGCTCCTCACGGAACTTATAGGGTTCCGCGCGGTAGTTGACCGACGTCAACCCGGCCACGTTTTGCACATAAGGCATGAACGCGGTGCCGATGATGTTGTCCTCGTCTTGGAAGAAGAGGGCCACGTCACGGTAATTCCGCTTGCCGACATTCTCCGTCAAGCTGGCGTCGACAATGACGTCAGCTCTCCAGGCATTCTTCTGCGACAGATCCGCACCGGTCACCGGATCGCGATACTGCGACCCGCGCGGACCGACCACGATGGCGCCGTACAATCCGTTGCGCGGATTCACGACGATGTTGCCACCGTCCCACACCAGCGACGTCGTTTCCTTGTTCGCCGGATGTGCGTAGTAGGTATAGGTGCGGCTCTCGCCCGGGGCCACCGTCTGATCGCCGGCATTGTTGCCGACGTTCAAGCCCTGGCTGTCTTTCGGATCGAAGGCCAGACCCGGCGCAAAGAATGACGCCCGGCTTGCCTTCATCTTGTTCTTCAGATTCACCTTGATGCAGTCACCAAGGTTGACGCGCAACGTGAGCGGACTCGGCATCACATTGCCCGACACGGTGGTCGCTTCTTCTTCCAGCGCGAAGATCTTGCCTTCCGGCACCGTCATTTCAATCTTGCGCTCGAAATCGACTTCGATCGTATCCGGCGCCTTCGGATGGAGCTTCAACGGACGGTCCAAGGACACGACGTTGAAGTTCTTCACCGGAGCATCGGCCGGACAGACCGAGCTTGGCGTCGCGGGAATCCCGAGAGGATTGGTTCCCTTCGGGAGCGGCTTCAGATCCGCCGTTTCCTTGTCGAGTACGCGCACGATGCCCCATCCACCTTCGGCAAAGTGTGACGTTCTGCCGTTGAAGTGAATGTAGTCGCCCGGCATACCCTGGAATCCGCCCGCCTTGGTCACGAGGTCATACCGCTCGGCGATCCCGACGTGAATCGAGTTCTTCCGATTGGCATCCGCCGCATAGCGCTCCGTGAGGAACGTATGGCCGGAGATCGTCCAGACGTGGGATTCGTTCATGAGCTGGTGCAACAAACGGAACACCATGGTGTCCCCTGTGTACGCCCGCAAGAGCGGCGTACCGGGATCGCCATGGATCGCGCTGCTGAACAGCTTGGACGTATCCGGATTGTTGGACAAACGTTGCGCAAACGGGGCCGCGCGGAAGTTGAAACCGCTGCCGGTCGTATGCGTACCGCCGTTGATATACTTGTTCGGAGAGGCCAGAATCTTATCCGGCATCTGGAACGAAATGGTCTTACCTGCTTCCAACGCCACTTCGATGGGCTGTCCCGGAGGATTGCCCGCCTCGATGGTGTTCACCGTGTGCGGAACAGTGTCATGGATCGACACCATCAACTCACGGAAGCTGCCGCTGACACCGGCTCCGATCGGCTCGTTGCTGTGAATATCGGCGATCGGGCCGCTATACACCAGCTTGCCGTTCTTCGGATCGTGATAGGTGGACCCGAACGGCTCCACGATCGTCACGCCGAACCCGCCATGCGGCCAGGTCGTCGCGCCGAACGCGTGGTCGTGCCAGAACACGGTCCCCATATCGACGTCCACCCACCACCGGTAGCGGACGAACTCCGGCGACACGAGATCGCCCGCCGGATGGTTCTGCTTCAGCGGCTTGAAGAACGTCACGGTCGCGCCCTTGATCTCTTTGATCCGGGCGACTTCCTGACAGCTCTTATCCCGCGGCAATGACGCCGCGGCATCGTTACCCTTTTCCAAACAATCCATGCCCACCATCACTTCGGTGTTCACATGGAACGGCGTGGCGCCAGGCGCCATCTGAATATTGATGGACGCAGTGCCCGCCTTCACGGCACCCGTCAACTTCCCGACCATCGGAGCCGGCAACCCATGCTTGGTCTTCTTGCCCCACATGGTGAACGGCCGGACCGACATTTCATACTCGAACCCGGAAATGACACCATCCGAATTCCCCGTGTCGAACTGGAAGAAGTGGGGATGGATGTTGATCTTGGACGACTGGAAATTCGTGTAATCGTCGTCGTCCCACTCGCTCGTCAACAGCAAGTCCACACAGTCATACACGTTGGCGCGGATGACGGCGGGGAGCTTGAGGTCGTCGTTCGCTCTGGTCAGGGTCTCCTCTTCATGGAGTACGTAGATCAGACCGTCCTTGTCGACCATCGCCGGCTCTTTCCCCTGCTTCTTGGCCAGGGTGATCGGCATACGGACGAAGTGGATGTTGTAATGCTTGCGATTGGCATTGTCGGGGCAGAGGCTCCAACGGCCCTGCTCGCCCGGCTGCGCCGGCTCGGAAGTCCGCTCACCGTTTGCGTCCTGGTGAATCGGCTCCAGCCATGGCGCACCACTGTGGTTCGCGGAGAAGGGCACCCGCTTGCCGAAGTGCGGCTTGAACAACGGCCAGGACATCTTGGCCGTGGTCGGATCAAACAGGATGGCCGGTCTGGTGCTGTCATCCCACTTGGCTGCCGCCGGGTACTTCGGATTTGCCGCGGTGCTTTCGCGCTCGCCACGGGCAATGTTGCCATCCCACTTCCAATCCCATACGGTGGAATCGTAGGACATGATCTGGGCCTTCTCATCGTTCGTGTGGCCTGGCTGACCAGCGGCCGGCACAAATATCTCGACCCAATCCTTGATGTTCACAATGACAGGATCGGACTTCCAGTTGGTCTTCTGGCTCTTGTCGACAATCTTGAAGACCTTCCCGAACCAATCGACGGTCGTCCCGATCAACTTGTCGGACGACACGCCCATCTTCATCCGGCCCTTGCGGTCCGGCAATTCTGCCAAGTCCGGCATCGTGTCTGTGTGGGCCGAACCGACTTGCAACGTATTGTAGAAACGTCCGTAGCCCCACATGCCCGCCACATAGTGGTGCGCAACATGGCAGTGATAGAGGAACTCGCCCGCCAAATGCTGACAGCCACCGCCGCCGCATTCCGGTTCGAGGTCCAAGGCTTCTGAGGGCCCGATGACTTCCACGTCCACGCGATCAGACTTGGTCCGGACGACCGGATACTTCACCGGACCATCCTGGCCCTTGTACCAATGTTCGTCCTGATCGGCGCGCGGGCTGCGCTGCCAACGAATCGTTCCGCTATGCGGATGGTGGGAGTGAAACACTTCCGATCCACCATGGACCAGCCGCCACTTGACCGGATCACCCAGATAACCGCGGGCAATCGTGGTCGGCGTATCGCCGAACGTATAGGCGCTGTAGGCCATCGACTCGTCTTCGAAGCCGAAATACTCATGCTGCAAATGCATCTGATCGATGCCGAAGGGCTCGCTGCGATAGTTGATCGCACGGCCACCCGGACGATAGGCATCCGTCAGCGGATCGCGCTGGGGCAGGAAGTCGCCCTTCTTGTTCAAGGGACGGAAGGCTTCGTCGCCGATTTCGTGATAGAAGAGCACGAATTCGCGGAAGTCCGGTCCGGACCCGTTATCGATGTTCACCTGCCAGCCGCTCGTGACCTGCTTGTCAGGGCCGGTCCCCAACGCATCGACGTAGCTCGATCCCTTCGGCTCCACGATGAACGCGCCGAAGAGGCCCAACACGGTCAACTCACGGTCATGGCTGTAGGAATGGAACTGCCGCACACCCTCCTGCATCTGCGGATGGATGTACCACTCGAACTCCTGCGCCTTGCCCGGAGCCACGATGGACTCGGGGTTCGTCGTCAGGGCCGGCTTGCCGGTCGCGCTCACAATCATGCTGGAGGCGCTGATGAACAAGCTGCCGTCCTCGCCCTCCATCTGATTGCGGAGCGTCATCTTCACGCAGTCGCCCTGGTTGGCACGGAGCACCAGAGGCTGAATCATGTCGCCCTGCAACCCGGTCGACACGGCTCCCGGATCGAAACCATCCTTGTCGCGAGAGGCCTTGTTCTTGGCCTCCTCGCTGCGGACCTTGTCGAGGTCCTGAGTCAGCGCGTACATGTACCCAGGATAGAAATCGAGCCACCGGTTCAACGTGATCTCGACATTGATCATCGACACGTCATACTTCTTGACCGGCACACCGGCGGGACACTTCCCGCCCGAGGCCATCACCGGCTCGCCCTTGGTGCCGTCCGACATGAGCAGGAAGCTGCTGCCGTCCTGTCCCATATACTGGTGCATCATCGACATTTCGTTGAATGCACCGGACGTCTGCTGAGCCTTGGCGTCTTTCTGCGCCTGCTGCTCGAGCTTCTCCATCAGGCGATGATGCTGCATCTCCATCTTCTCTGCATTGCCGGAACGGCCTTCGATGGCGTTTTCCACCACCGTCTGGCCTTTCAACTGCTGGGTCCAGCCCGGCATCGCAACCGGAGTGGCATGCCCCTGATGGGCCCCCTCTCCCGATCCCGCCGCAAACAGCCCTGGTGTTGCCACCAGACTGCCGACCAGCAAGACGCTCTGCAGCATCAACGCCAACCCCGTACGGCGCCGCCTGCGCGTTGGTTGAAACACATCACCCCTCATAGTACGGCCTCCCCTGTTATGCCCGCCTCACCAGGCGGGTTGGTTGAAACTACTCGTCGCTCGTATTTCGTTGCCTGTCCGACAAAGCCCGCATCACGTCTCATGGCCTTCGTTAAGCGCTGGTGGGGGGTTCCTCTTTGCGGAGGAGAGGGTCATTCGGAGGCCGGTCCAAAATTACCCAGACCCCCACCAGCAGCGCTACGTATTCGCAACTTACATGCCCTCTTGAAGCTATTGGCATAAATCAGCCGTTATTCCGCTCTAATCCTGGCGATTTGCAATTGATGGCACGGTGAGGCCAAGAGGCCTATCTCGGTCAAACTTCCACAAGACTAGACAGCCAAAAGCAGGAATACCGACAAGCCACTACATTTCAAGTAGATGCACTGTCCAATCCATTAGACAATTGCAGCCATATGATGGGGCGGAAACGGGCAGAAGCTAGCCCAAGAACAGAAACGCGGGCAGGGAACGTCAAACGTGAGATGTAAGAGGTACAACGATTCAGAGGGGGAATCACTCGATATCCCTACGTTTTACTTTTTATGGCTCTTGAGAGCGATGCTGGCAGACTTTTTCAACAGCCTGCTAGACGTCGCCCAATTCGTAGGTGCGAAGCTTGTTATAGAGGCTGGCGCGGCTAACCTTGAGGAGCTTGGCCGCTTTAGCGCGATTGCCTCCAGTCTGCTGGAGGGCCTGCAGAATTCTTGCGCGTTCGGCCTGTTGGGCGGCCCCACGCGCCACAGTGCGGAGATCATCTCCCGCCTGCTCCCGTCCCGCCGCCACGAGATCCTTGCACTGCAACTCGGACCCGCTCGTGGTGACGACCGCCCGCTCAAGGTAATGTTGCAACTCCCGCACATTGCCGGGCCAGGGGGCCTGGGTCAGGGCCTGCATCATCTCCCGCGGCACATGACGGACTTCCTGCCCATGGCGCTTGCAGGACACCTCGACGAAATGCTGTACCAGGAGAGGAATATCCTCTCGTCGATCCCGGAGCGCCGGAAGATAGAGCGGGAGCACGGCGAGCCGATAATACAAATCCTGGCGAAAGGCCTTGGCCTTGACGAGTTCGACGAGATCCTTATTCGTCGCGGAAATCACCCGCGCATCGATCTTGATCGATTGATTGCCTCCGACCGGTTTGATCTCTCCCTCTTGCAGCACCCGCAGCAACTTGGCTTGAAACGTCGCCGTTGTGTCCGCGATCTCATCCAGAAAGATCGTGCCTCCGTCGGCTTCCTCAAAGAGCCCTCGCTTCGAAGCGTGGGCGCCCGTGAAGGACCCCTTCACATGTCCGAACAGCTCGCTTTCCAACAATGTTTCCGGCAACGAACCGCAATCGACCACGACGAAGGGCTTATCCCGTCGATAGCTGGTGCGGTGAATCGTCTTGGCGACCAGTTCCTTCCCGGTGCCGCTCTCCCCTTGAATCAACACAGTCGCGCTGCTGTCGGCCACCAGCCGGATCATGTCGAGGAGCTCCCGCATCGGCTTGCTCGAACCGATCAGCTCACCGAGCCTCACGTCATCCCGCACAGCCGAAGCATCGCCCCCGGCAGCACTCGCAGGATTCAACGGCGCCTTGAACCGCACCAACACAGACTCGACCTCTCCGCTGCTCGAGACAAGCGGAAAGGCCTGATGCATGCCACAGGCCACACCATCCCCTCCGGAAGAACAGGCCACGGACCGGACATCGGGCGATTCGAACAGGTTCGTCGCAGGGCAGGCGCCACAGGGATCTTCCCGGTGAGCAAAGGCTTCATAGCACTTGGCCGAATGATCAGACGACGGAGCGGCTTCCTCCAGCCAGGCAGATTCATTCGCATACACCACATTGAAATTTCGATCCACCACCGCCACTCGCTCGGAAAACCCACCGGCTAATTGCTTGATGGCTTCCAGTCGAGCGGCAAGAACGGGATCTGCAAAGGGAGGAACTACCGAATGGGGCTTTTGAGATCCGGCCATCTCATACCTCGCAATATACTAACGATGTTGTACGATACAGAAATTCAGTCGATTTTTCCATCCAATGCCGGGCCTAGGAGACGCCGCACGGCCCCTTTGAGCTCGCTCAGGCGCACCGGCTTATCGAAGTAGGCCTCCACGCCGATCGCCAAGGCATCGGCTCTCGTTTTCGAATCTCCAAATGACGTGAGCAATACAATCGGCACGCCGGGAGCAAAGGTCCGAAGCCTGGAAATATAATCCAAGCCGCCAGCCGGCATACGAAGATCCGTGAGAATCAGCGTCGGGCGGGCATCAAGCACCGATCGAAGCGCCTCGTCCCCATCGGCGGCTTCCCGGATCGACACCCCCAGATCCCAGAGTTCATCACAGAGGAGGCTCCGCATTTCCTGATCATCTTCAGCGATGAGTAACACCACTGGCTTCCTTTCCACCATCACATTCATTGCCCCCTTGGCCCCCTTGCGAGGGAAAGACTTCACGACCCATGCCAGCCTGGTCCCGATCGGTCGCTAGAACAGGAGACTCGTAAGTGAGCCAGCCAGCTTAATATTCTGGCGCAATCCGAGAACTTGCAGCAGGAACGGCTATGAGTCTGGTGAGAATTGGGACAGAGGCCTGCCGATTTCTGTCGCAGATCGCGCCAGAGGAGGCTCCGCATCCATCGGCCGTCCGTTAGGCTCCTGTCGATGAAGAAGTCCCGGCCGTCTCAGCCAGATCGAGGGGAAGACGGATGGTAAAGGTCGTGCCCTTTTCAACAACACTCTCCAGCATAATAGTTCCACCATGTTCCTCGATGATGCCCTTCACCACCGTGAGGCCCAAGCCCGTCCCCTTTCCGAACTCTTTGGTGGTAAAAAACGGATCGAAGACTTTCGAACGGATCTCCTCCGGCATGCCATGGCCTGTATCGGCAACGTCGAGTCGCGCGTAATTGCCATCACGAGCGAGGCTCAGCCTGAGCGCCCCCCCCTCCGACATGGCATGGAGACTGTTCATCACGAGATTGATGAGCACTTGCATGACCTGGTCCCGATCAGCACGAACAGGAGGCAATGGCGAGGCAAACATCTTGTCGACCCTAATGCGGCTGTGGGCGATCCGCTCCTGGAACATCTCCAGACTATCCTCCACGATCGCACCGAGATCGACAGCCCGCCGCTCCGGAGTCCTCCGCCTGGCAAAGGCCAGGAGCTGATTCATCACCTTGGTAATGCGCTCAACCTGCGTGACGATCGTGGTAAGCCCCTTCTTCATTCCTTCGTCGGCGGTGCGATGGAGCAGATATTCCGCGCGCCCCAGGATCACATTCATCGGCGTCCCAATTTCATGCGCCATGCCGGACGCCAAGGTGCCCAACTCCGCCAACCGCTCCGCCTGTCGGAGCTGCGCCTCCAGACGTTTGCGCTCAGAAATATCCACGATCGACGCCACCACTCCGCGCCCCTTGGCTGTCTGAATGGGCGTGAGTCCGATTTCAACGGCAAATTCACTGCCGTCCTTCCGCAAACCGAACAGCTCGCGCCGCCCCCCCATCGACCGGGCTTCAGGCGCCTTCATAAAGCCGGCATGGTGCTGCCGGTGATCAGATCGAGAGGACCCAGGAATGAGCACCTCGACAGACCGACCGAGCAACTCATCCCGCTCGTAGCCGAATTGGCGGAGGGCTGAGGCATTCGCCATCACAATCGTCCCGTTCTCGTCAGTAAGCAACATGCCATTGGGAGCGGCCTCCACAATGAGACGAAACTGTTCCTCGCTGTCGAACGATTCTGAGTTCACGCTGGCGTCTTCCCCTCGATCTCGCCCAATTTCCGATAGAGCGTTTTGCGGTCGATCCCCAGTATCTGAGCCGCCTGATACTTATTGCCGCCGGTCTTTTCGAGGATCTTGAGGATATATTCCTTTTCCACTTCGTCCAGCGGCAGGGTCCGTTCCGCCGCATCGTCGAGGATGCGCCGATCGCCCCTGGCTCCCTGGATCGCCGCAGGGAGATCGCCAGGAACGATTTTTTCGCTCCTGGTGAGCGTGACGGCCCGTTCGATCACATTTTCCAATTCGCGCACATTGCCCGGCCAGGCATAATCCACCAACATCGCCAAGGCCGACTCGCTCACCCCCTGAATCTGTTTCCCGCGAACCTCGGCGCACTTCTTCATGAACGCATCCACGAGCAAAGGAATATCTTCGCGGCGCTCGCGCAAGGGAGGCAAGCGCAGCTCGATCACATTGAGCCGGTAGTACAGGTCCTCCCGAAAACGCTTCGCCTTCACCTCCTCCGTCAGATGGAGATTCGTCGCCGCAATGATGCGCACATCAACCGCGATCGGCTTATTTGCGCCCACACGGCGAATCTCTTTCTCCTGAATCGCGCGCAAGATCTTAGCCTGCAGCATCAGCGGCAGCTCACTGATCTCGTCCAGAAACAACGTGCCCTTCTGCGCCTCTTCGAAAAGGCCCCGCTTGTCCATCTTCGCATCGGTGAACGACCCTCTCATATGGCCGAACAGCTCGCTTTCGAGCAGTTGCTCTGGAATGGCGGCACAGTTGACAGGGATAAAGGGCGCATCCTTCCGGTCGCTATTATAATGGATGGCCTTCGCCACTAATTCCTTGCCTGTGCCGCTCTCGCCGGTGATCAACAGATTCGTGGGGCTGTCGGCGACGCGCCGGATCAGATCGAACACCTCCTGCATCGGCTTGCTCTTGCCGATGATGTGATGAAAACTATATTCCTTATGCACTTCCCGTCTAAGCCGATTCACTTCTCGCCGTAATCCGGCTTCTCGGATCACCCGCTCGACGACCCGCACCAACTCGTCGTTCTTCACCGGCTTGGTCAAATAATCGCTGGCGCCCCGCTTCATGGCCTCCACCGCCGTGTCCACTGTTCCGAAGGCCGTCATGAGCACAACCCCGATATCTGGATAGAGACGCCGGATCTCCGTCAGCAACTCCGTCCCAAGCATCCCTTTCATCCGTAGATCGGTCAGCACGACCGCATAGTCTGCCCCCCCCAATAATGTGAGGGCCTCCTGGCCGCTACCCGCCGTCGTGATCTGATGCCCACGATCCTTGAGCACATCATGGACCAGCTCTCGCATTTCCGCATCATCGTCCACAACGAGAATCGCGCCCCATTCTTCGGTCATGCCACAATCCTCCCTCAATCACTACAATCCAGAAATAAGCTATGGATACGATGAAAGCCCATCATCCTGCTGCAAAATGCGACAGACAAACCTACCAGTTGGGGACAAATGCCCCAATTTGCCAGCTTTAGGATGGTTCAAGCAACTGAGCAGGATGAAAATGCAAGGGCAGGGCCAGATCACTGACGGAGCGGCTAGGACGATTCCCGACTGACAGAGGACCAGAGTCCTCTATCAGTCAGGACCGAAAAACGGAACCTATTTCACCTTGGAAAAGTCGGCAGGGATTCTCACTTCTTTTCCGTCCTGAAGATTGATCACAAACACGGACGCCGCGTTGGGATCGAATTTCTCATAGGCAAACCGCGCAGTAAAACGCGACCGGTAGGCCGGCCCACTGCCCTCGTTCTTGCGGCCACGGTCGGCGGCGGCAATATCGATGGGCTTGATCTTTTTGGAGCCCTGCTGCAACTCGATCAACGCGCCTTCGGCAAAATATTCGTCATCGCCGCAGAGCTGCACTTCAATCTCCATGTTCGACATGTCCACGACCTTCTTGATGAACTCGTCGGGCATGCGCACATCCGTCTTCCGCTTCTTGGACTCCGCCGCTTCCTGCCGGCCGAAGGCTTCCAGCCGATAGCGCTTGGTCCGGAGGATGGCGCTGGCGCCACAAGAATCTTTTTCCGGGTCGGCTCCGACCCGCGTGACCATCGAGGCATGCTGGAGGATTTTCTTCACCTCTTCAGGACTGCTGGCCTTCTCCATCGGCGCCCGCCCTGCCTCCAAGGCCTTCTGCGCCTCTTCCGGGGACAGTTTCACGTCGATCGCCAAGGCAGGACGAAGACCGACGACCGTCAACAGGCCCACGACTACACAGGTGGCGACGCCACCGACTCGCGCCATAGATGTCAGACCTCTCACAATCATAACTTCCTCCGTACGCAACACCAGGAATGAATGATGGGGCGGCATTGTACGAAAACCCTCCCCCCTTTGCAATCAACCGGAGAAGCGAGTCCAGTTGGGGTAGGGCTTGGTGACGTACAGGCTTTCAAGATCGACCGGCAGGCTCATCCCGGCTTGCGCAAGCAACCGGGCGACCAGACGGAGCGGCAGGCCGACCACGGTCAAAAAGTCACCATCGATGGACTCGATTAAGTCCCCGCCTGCTCCCTGGATCGAATAGGCGCCAGCCTTGCCGAGACTTTCTCCTGTCGCCAGGTAGCCCTCGTACGCTCGCTCATCGTAGGGCTTCATCCTCACGACGGCTGAGGACAGGGCAACCTGGTCGAGCGCGCGAACTGAACAGACGAGCGCGACCGATGTGAGGACTCGATGGTCACGGCCTGCCAGGCGCCGGAGCATCGAACGAGCCTCCGCCAGATCGGCCGGCTTCCCCATCACCTCATGGTCCAGCTCGATCACCGCATCACTCCCCAGCACGACCGCCTCAGGCTTGTGTTGCGCCACAGATCTGGCCTTGCCCTGCGCAAAATCCTGCACCTGCTCGGTTGCGGTCCGGCCAGGTTCCAGCCGCTCTTCGAACGAGGGGCTCTGTACGTCGAACGGAATACCCAGCAGGGCGAGGAGTTCGCGGCGGCGTGGAGAGGTGGAGGCCAGAATGAGTGACATCTATAGAGCCGGAGAGGGTTGCGTCGAGGCAAAGGGTTCGGACTGCAGCTGGTCAGGAACCTCAGGGAGCGTCGCGCAGGTCTTGCGAAAGTTCGCCAGCACCTCTTCCACGTCGGCAGCCGACGAGACCCGGACCATGCTGGCTCGAAGCGACGCGGCATGGGGAAATCCCTTGCAGTACCACCCCAGATGTTTGCGCATCCGCCTGAACTGCCCGGTTCCACAGGCAGCCTCGAACCGTCTGGCATGATCGAGCAGCATCTCAAAACGAGCGTCGAGTGACGGCGTGACCGGCTCGGGCCCTCCGCCAGGGAGCTGCTGCCGCAACAGGGCTCGCGCCTCCTCTTTCTGCTGAAAGAACCAGGGGGCTCCGAGGGTGGCCCGGCCAACCAACACACCATCGACGCCTGTCTCGCGCACGCGGCGCACGACATCCTGGAGACTATGCACATCGCCATTGCCGAACAAGAGGGTTCCGCTGCCCCGCGCAATCTCTGCCGCCCGGGCAATGGCGCTCCAATCCGCTTCCCCTCGATACATTTGTTGCAAGGTGCGGCCATGCAGAGAAATCACGGCCGGCTGTTCCAGGAGAAGATGTTCGATCCAACGGTCGACGATCGCCACGTCGTAGCCGAGGCGGGTCTTGACGGACAGGGGAATCGTTTCGCGAACGAGCGGGCGAGCATCCTGCCGTTGCTCGTTCATCCGCTGAATGGCCTCGACTCTGCCTGGTTTGAGCCCCGCTCGCTCAAGGGTCTGGCCTGCCGCCCAATCGGCGATCCCCTGTCGAGTGGCCTGCATGATCGCATGGGCCACATCCGGCGTTCGAATCAGCCCTGCGCCTGATCCGGACGAGGCGACGCTGCGCGAAGGGCAGCCCATGTTGATATCCAGCCCATCGAACCCCAACTCACAGACTGCATGGGCCGCCTGATAGAAGAGGTCCGGATCTTTCCCGTAGAGCTGCGCGACGACCGGCCGTTCCGCCTCGTGATACACGAGGGAGTCCAGCAGGAACTCCGGCCCCCGGCAGACGTCATGCACATGCGTGAACTCCGTGAATGAGACATCCGGCTTCCCCTGCAGCGCCACGGTATGGCGAAAGGTCGCATCGGTGACCCCATCCATCGGTGCCATACCGATGATCGGCCCGGTCAGTGATTGCCAGAAGCTCATCAGGCTTGTCCGATCTCCATCACAGGCCCCACCACTTCATTCGCCTCCGCATAGGCCTGCCTCAGCACAGCACTTTCCTCTTCGACGCAGGCCAGCGCCTCCGGCGTGAACTCCGCCACAAACTCGATGAACCGTTCGATCTTGAGCAGAAAGAAATCGTAGGACTCGGTGAGGGGACGGGGCGCGCGAAACCAGAAGGATACAAACTCGGCCAGATCGACGCCTCGCGCCGCTAACAGCCTGCAGGTCTGCGGAAACATCTCGCTCAGATCGCCGCCCCAATGAAGGATCTCGTAGGGCAAATAGGTCGTGCTGTAGGACGTAAGTCCTCTTTGATCTTCCGCCGTTTCCTGCCAGTCGGGTCCTGTCACAGGAACTTGCCCGGAAATAATTTGCGCATAGAGACCATAGTCGTCACGCAACTGCTGCCGAGCAGATTGACTGACCGGCTCTTGGGTTGAACAGGACGGCAACGCCCGATCCATCTGTTCAGCGCCCAACCCTCTGGCCATCGTCCGCTGAACGACAGGGTCGAAACGCCGGACCGCCTCTGCATATTCCTCCACAATCGTCTCGATCGGCTTGGTGTCCACCTCCAACGCCACAGCCCTCAGGCTCACGAGGTTCGGATGGGCCAGGACCTGTTCGAGCATCATGAAGAGGACCGCTGGAATCGAGGCTGCATGGGCATCCAGCCAGGCTGGAGGCTCCGCTCTCAACTCCGACTCACCGGCCGATTCATGACAGGCCAAGCCGGCCACATGAATTTCAACCACCCGCTCCAGAGGAAACTCATCGAGAAACTCCCTGACGAATTGCTCAAGGGACATCCGTCGGCAGGCCGTTGTATAGCGATAGACCGTCCAGAGGTGCCCGATGTCCAAGACGAGACCGCAGGGCACGAGATCCGCCACCAGCCTGAAAAAATGAGGAATCGTGATCCTGCCGGCTGAAAAATAGGTGAGCGGCGGCAACTCCAAAAGAAAGAGCGGCGCGGTTCCGTCCGCGCGGGCACCCTGCCGATCCATCGCCTGCTGCACCGTGGCGATATTATCCGCCACCACTTCGGCGCTCAGCGGCGTATACAACGGCGGCACATAGGTGCCGAACGAGTAGCCGGCCATCTGCTTCATCGCACATTCATGATTCAGCCAGAGACTCTGTATACAATTAAGCTGCATGACCATCTCGTCGACGTCCTGCTGGAAGAACGGCGACCCTTGCACGTCCGGCTGGGTGATCCAAAGGCCTTCTCCGTGATAGGCCAGCGCCAGATCTGGCAGCGCCTGTCGAACCGCGGTCAGAGCGGTCGTCGTCGCCTTAAAGGCTTCAAGATAGTTCGGCCTGAGGCCTCGCGCCTTGAGCTGCGTCATCAGTTCGAACAGATCGGGGGAATAGACGTCGACCGACAGGCCCATCCCCTGTGGGGGAATCGGCCTGAGACGGCGTTGAAAATCCTGTTGCATGGCGTTGTGATTGCCCATCGATCGATTCTTGTATTGGCCCATGAATCATTCTAGTCTATTCGCCAAACCCCTTGTTTGACAAGGAACGCCCCGGTCCCAGACGAGAACGCCCCGTCTGCTATACTTGGCTGACGTCGCCGGGGGCGGAACCCTCACGAATCGTGCGGACGCGAGTCGGAAGAGGTTTGACACCCATGCCGGACGCCCAGAACAAGCCCTCCAAGGCTACACATCTGATACCAACTGTGATTGCCCATATGATGACACCAGGCGTTGTGCAAATTCCCGGAGACCTTTCCGTCAGTGAGGCGGCGCTATTGCTCGAACACGAACAGGCCCCCTGCCTGCTCGTGAAGGATACGGATGCGCAGTTCGGCTTGATGACTGCGACCGACATCGTGAAAAAAGTCGTCGCGCAGGGGCTTGAGCCGCACGACATCGAAGTCCGGGCCATCATGACCCGCCCGGTCCAGTTCATCGAGCATGATCAGGCCCTGGCAGAAGCCTCGACCCTCATGCTGGCGACCGGCGCGTCCCTCTTGATCGTCACGAAACAGAACCAGCCGATCGGGGTGCTCAGCGCCCAAGACCTGATGCTCAGCCCGCCCAGACATGCGGCAAGGATCCCCGTCGTGGTGAGTGTGCCCGGACAGGCCCTGGCGCAGGGACTCAACTATAACGCCATGATCATCCAGCTGAACCACGTCGGCGCCTTGATCGAATCGGCGACGAAACTCGCGCCCAAGACGAACGTCGTCCTGGCCTTTTCCATCTCCGGCCAAAACACGCCCCTGACCATTCGTGGGAAGGTGCTGGCCTGCGAAAACCCGGAAACAGAGCCTCGCGCCTGGCAGGTCGATGTGCAGTTCACCGACCTCACCTCCTCCAACCTCACCCGCATCAGGGCCTGGGCGCTTCAGACCATGCCTGCCACCCCCAGCCGTTCCTAACGTACACATAATTCTCCATTCCTTTGACCAATCAGCGATCAGCTGGTAGAGTTTTTCTACAGTCATTTGGCCCCCTCATCGCATAGGGATGACCCCATGAAAACTTCCACGAACCGTTCCCGCCCCATGCCCTCGAACGACGAGTTGCTCAGCCAAATTCGGCTCCTGCTCGACAGTCCGGAGGACGACCTCCAGGCCGCGATCATGAAAGAACTCCTGGCCGGGACGCTCCGGCTCCACGATTCCCATCTGGACGCCCTGGATCTCAAGATCGTCAACCGCGCCGTCAAAGAACTCCGTCACGCCTTCCATGTCTTCCACGACTACCGCAACCGGCGCAAGATCAGCATCTTCGGCTCAGCCCGCACCGCCACAGACGATCCGAATTACGAGATGGCCTCCCGGTTTTCCCGTCAGATCGTCGAAGAAGGGTTCATGGTCATTACCGGCGGAGCCGACGGGATCATGCGCGCCTGCCAAGAGGGCGCGGGCCGGGAGAACAGTTTCGGGGTCAATATCATGCTGCCCTTCGAACAGGGCCCGAATCGGACCATTGCCGACGACCCGAAGCTCGTCACGTTCAAATACTTCTTCACCCGCAAACTCATTTTCCAGAAAGAAGCGAACGCGATCGCGCTGTTTCCCGGCGGCTTCGGCACCCATGACGAAGGGTTTGAAATTTTGACCCTCGCCCAAACCGGCAAGAGCGACCCCCAGCCGATCGTCTGCCTCCAAGCGCCAGGCTGCGACTATTGGGACGACTGGTATGCCTTCGTCACCAAGCAGCTCCTGGCCAGGAAACTGATTAACCAGGAAGATCTCAGCCTGTTCAAGATCACCACGTCTGTGGACGAGGCCATCGAGGAAATCCACACGTTCTACCGCCGATTCCATTCCATGCGCTATGTCGGGCGGCAATTGGCCCTGCGGCTAAAAACAGGCATCTCCCCTGAGCAAGTGGCGGGCCTTCACCAGACCTTCGGCGATCTGTTGTCCGAGGGGACCTTTGAGCTGCGCGCGGCCCTTCCGGAAGAACTCGACGAACCGAATCTCAGAAACTTGCCTCGCTTGGTCTTTGCCTCCAACCGCCAGAGCGCAAGCCGGTTGCGTCAACTGATCGATCACCTGAACAGGTTCTGACCTCTTCGTACAAGACGCTTTAGTCTCGACGAAGCGTCATGGTATGCTCCGCATCAATGGCTGGCTCCCGTTCACAACACCCATTCGCTGCCCCCCCCACGGTCGTCCTCTATCACGCGGAATGCGCCGATGGATTCGGCGCAGCCTGGGCGATCCGGAATAAATTTCCCGCGGCTCGATTCATCCCCGTCAAACATGGGAATCCCCCTCCGGAAGGACTGCAGGGCCAACGAGTCGTCATCGTAGATTTCAGCTATACCCGCGAGATATTGGACGCCATCGCCGCTGACGCGCAGGCCCTTCTCGTCCTCGATCACCACATCACCGCAGAAAAGGCCCTGGCCGGCCTTCCCTATGCCTACTTCGACATGAAAAAGTCCGGAGCGGTCCTGGCCTGGGAATGGGCGCACGATCAGCCGGCGCCCTGGCTCCTCAACTATATCCAAGACAAAGACCTCTGGACCTGGGCCCTCCCCTCCAGCCGTGAAATCAGCGCGGCCCTGGCCTCCCATCCGTTCGATTATCAGCTCTGGAGCAGCTTCCAGCAAAAAGATCTGGAACAGGAGGGACGCGCCATCCTCCGTTATGAAAACGAACTCGTGAGCAAACTCGCGGCGCAGGCCACCTTGATCGACTTTCAGGGAGCCATCGTGCCCTCGGTCCAAACCGCGATCTTGACCAGTCAGGTCGGCGAGCGCCTCTCCGCGCAACATCCGTTCTGCGTCATGTGGCACGATCGCGATGGCCGCCGCTATTACAGTATGCGTTCGCGCGAGGACGGAGCGGACGTGGGAGCCATCGCCGCGTCCTTCGGCGGCGGAGGCCATACGCATGCGGCGGGGTTCTCCGTCCTGCTGGGCCCTGATGGCACCTTGCCGGATAATCCGGCACTGCCACGGAAAGTCATCGACCGTCGCCGCCCTCCCTCCTCGTCGTGACACCGTGATCCCCCTCCACGACGATAACCCAACCGAGCTAACACCAGTCGTCACAATCGCGTCCATTGTGGCCTGCGTCCTCGTCTTTCTCCATCAGATCAGCCTCCCTGCCGGACCGGACAACACCTTCGCGTTCCAATACGGGGCGATCCCCGCCCTCCTGTTCGGACAGGCCAACCTCCCGGAGACGGTCGTGGCCATTCCCGCCTATGCAACCTTGCTCACGAGCATGTTTCTCCACGGCGGCTGGATGCACCTCATCGGCAATATGCTGTACCTCTGGGTCTTCGGGAACAACATCGAGGACGCCATGGGCCACGCGAAATATGCCCTCTTCTACCTCACGTGCGGAGTCCTCGCCGCCTTGAGCCACGCCCTGACCGATCCCTCTTCGACGGTCCCCATGATCGGAGCCAGCGGCGCCATTTCCGGTGTCCTAGGCGCTTATCTATTGTTGTTCCCGCGAGCTCGCGTGCTGGTCCTGATACCGGGACTAGGCATCACGAAGGTGGCCGCGGGTTTCGTCCTCGGCATGTGGTTCGTGATGCAACTCTTCAGCGGGGGCATGAGTATCGGCAGTAAGGGAGGCGGCGTGGCCTTCTTCGCCCATATCGGCGGGTTTCTCGCAGGAATGGCGCTGATCGGTCTGTTCAAACGGAAGGACGTGCCATTCTTCGCGCCAAGCCACAGAAACAGATGGGAACGCTAGCGCTCATGCGAAAAACTGACGCGGAATTGCTGCGCGCGTGCAAGGGCGAGATCGAGCGTCCCGCCGAGAAATGTGACATGGCCCATCTTACGACGAGGGCGGATTTCCGGCTTGCCATAGAGGTGGAGTACTGCACCGGGAATAGCCAACAGCGCTCGGCTCCCTGCCCCCTTCACAAAGGCCGCGGCCTCTTCTCCGATCAGATTCACCATCACGGCTGGACTCAGCAGCCGCACCTCACCGAGCGGCATCCCGCACGTCGCACGAACCTGTTGCTCGAATTGAGACACGCTGCAGGCATCGAGCGTGTAATGGCCTGAGTTATGGGGCCGCGGCGCAACCTCATTGATCAGCAACTCTCCGCCAGACAACTCAAACAGTTCGAGACAGAAGACCCCGACCCCTTCCAGCCGATCCACCACCTGACGCGCCAGCACAGCCGCCCGCTCTGCCACCACTGAAGAAGCCTGGGCCGGCACCTTGGTAGTTCGCAGAATCCCCTCGTCATGTTCATTCTCCACCAAGGGATAGGTGCAACTCTGTCCGTCAGATCCACGGACCACCAGGATCGAGAGTTCCCGTTCAAACGGGACAAAGGCCTCCACGATCCATCGCATGCCGGGGCAAGCGGATTTCGACAGGGCCCGTTCCACCTCACGGACATCGGGCTCCCGGCTAATGCGCCACTGGCCCTTGCCATCATAACCAGCCGTAGCCGTCTTACAGAGGGCTGGATACCCGACCTGTCGGAGGGCCGGCGCCAATTGATCGGGAGATGTCAGGATCGCGAAGGAGGGAACGGGGAATCCGTGGGAGGAGAGGAAACCCTTTTGCTCAAGGCGATCCTGAATCACGCTCAGGACGGCGCTCGATGGACGAACCGGCTTTCGCTGTTCCAACGAACGACAGAGCTCCGCGGGGATATTCTCCCATTCATAGGTCACGACGCTGACCAGGTCAGCGAATCGCGCAAGAGCCTGTTGATCGGTAAACGAGAAGGGGAAACTGTGGGTGGCGACACGATGGGCCGGCGCCTCTGGATCCGGATCCCAGACTGCGACCTGATAACCGAGGCGGAGCGCCGCCAGGGTGAACATGGCGCCCAATTGTCCTCCGCCTAGCACGCCCAGGACCGATCCTGGCTCGATGACCGCTCGCTTCACGGCCAGCGACTCGGACGGCCGGGGCCCTTCGTGCCGGTCACCAGACCCTTCGCTTCAGGAGACTGGAGCACGCTGTCGGTCTGAGTCTGACGGAATAATTTCACGCGGGTAGCAATCGCCGGATACCGGCCGGCCAGGATTTGCGCAGCCAACAAGCCGGCATTCTCCGCCCCTCCGATCGCCACGGTCGCGACGGGAATTCCTTTTGGCATTTGCACGATGGAGAGAAGCGAATCGAGTCCGCGAAGATTCTCCGTCGGGATCGGAACCCCGATAACCGGCAGATGGGTCTTTGCCGCCAGCATCCCGGGCAGATGGGCGGCCCCGCCGGCTCCGGCAATAATGACTTCAATCCCCCGGCCGGGAGCCTGTTCTGCATAGGCAAACAAGCGGTCCGGCGTCCGATGCGCGGAGACGACCAGCAGCTCGCTCGTGATCCCGAGATCCGCCAGCATCGCCACGGCCTTTTCTAAAATCGGGAAATCGGACTTGCTGCCGCCCAACACCCCGACCAAGGGCTGTGCGCGCTCCGTCTTTCGACGCCTGGCTTGTGATCGTGGGGTTTTGCTAAGACGGGGCATATTCGTGCGGCCTTTCTCTTGCGGATCATGGCTCTCAACGAAGCCCTCACCTTAGCGATTCTCTGACTGATGGTCAAGCGCAGCCCTCTCCAGAATAACCAGATGCGCTGAAAAATTGACCAGATACGCCGCTTCCACTATGATAGGACCGTTGTATTAGCTTCCCTGCTCTGGCGAGGAGAACTCGGTGGCGCGTTTCACGCAGAATTTGCGAAATAAAGTCCGCTCCCTCGTTCAACAGGACACAGGTCTGGACGAGATCGCGATCGACGACCTGGCGACTTCGACCAAGCTCCAGTCCTGGGAAGAGGTCCAAATCCCCGAACGTCTCAAGTTTTCCTCGCGCCTCGCCATTAAGCTGGTGCTGCTGTTTCTCGTGATCATTGCCTTCCTGCCCTGGACCCAGACGATTACCGTCACCGGGCAACTCTCCGCCTATATGCCCTACGAACGGCCGCAAGATATCGAAGCCCAGATCACCGGGCGGATCAAGAAATGGCACATCTTTGAGGGGGTGCGCGTCAAGCAAGGCGACCTCATCCTGGAATTGGACGACTACGATCCCAACTTCATGGCCCCGGACCTCCTGCCTTTTCTGGACCAACGACGCAAGGCGCTGGACCAGTCTCGCAAAGCCGCGCTCGCGCGCGCCGAGCAATTGGATAAGCGGATCGTGGAGATGCAGAACCTCGTCAAGTCCGCGGTCCCCTCCGCCCAGGCGCGGGTGATCGAAGCGGAAAATAAGGTGCGGGAGGCCTACCAGAAGGTCGAATCGGCAAAAATTGCGGTCTCCACCGCTGAACTAAACGTAAACCGGCACAAACAGTTGGCGGAACAGGGCCTCGTATCGCAACGCGAACTCGAGCTAACCATCCAGTCGGCGATCGCCACCAAAGCCGATCTGACCGGGGCGCAGGCCAACCTCAAGGGCGCGGGACAGGCGATGAAAGCCCTCAGCTTTGGCCGCGACCAAATCAGCGCCGAGGTCCTGCAGCGATTGCTCGATGCCGAAGCGGCCCGTGAAGCCTCCATCGGCGACGCGGCCAAAGCCACCGACCAACTGGCCGATGTCTCCTTGCGGATGTCCAATGCGGAGCAACGCCGGCTCGCCAGCCGCATCCTCGCCCCGATCGATGGCACCGTAGTGAAAATGGCTCACGCCGGGGCCGGGGAAACCGTCCGTCCCGGGGATAAACTCGTGAAGCTTTCTCCGACGAGCACCGACAAAGCCATTGAGATGGTGGCTGACGGAATCGACGCGCCGCTGCTCAACGTGGGCCGCAAAGTTCGCATTCTGTTCTACGGGATCCCCGCCATTCCGCTCCCGGCCTGGCCGGAAATCATGGCCGGCACCTATGGAGGATTGATCAAGGTCATCGATCAAGTCGACGACGGCAAGGGCAGCTTTCGCTTCTGGGTGGTCCCGGACCCAAACGACCGGTCCTGGCCCCCCCAGGAACATGTCCGCCAGGGAACGAAAGCGATGGGATGGGTCATCTTGAACCGGGTCCCCCTCTGGTACGAACTCTGGCGGCGCTTCAACCTCTTCCCGCCGGACTATCAAGAGCGCCCGCCGAGCCTGATCGACACCCTCTTGCCGAAAGCAGGGCGAGGGGCAAAGTAAATGCGGCACAAAGGAATCCGTCCCATGAATGCCAGCCGCTGCATCCCGATCGTCCTGCTCCTGGGAACGATCTGGCTGTGCCCCCTCCCCGCTGCTGCGGGAGAGGCGGCAAAATCAAAACCGCTGCCCCCGATCCCCTTGAGCGTGGAAGAGATTCACGCCTGGATCGATCGTTCCCACCCGCTCCTCAGGGGCGCCGGCACGGAGAAAACGATGGCCCGCGGGAAAATGCTCAAAGCGCTCGGTGCCTTTGAGCCGACCCTCGTCAACGATACGGAAATCGAACGATTCATCAAGAGCTCGGAGCCAGGCAAAGGCACTCAAACCATGGGCTTCAACGATACCCTCGTCGAAGCCCGCCATCCCTGGGGATTTCGCTACAGCGCGGGCGTGCGAAAGGCGATCGGCGACGCCACCATTCCAGACCTCTCGTTCGGCCACAACAATCAAGTCCTCCTCGGAGGCTACCTGCCCCTCCTCCGAGGCCTCATGATGAATCCTGAGAATGCCGAACTCCAGCGATCCGAATTGGCCAATCCCCGCGCAGAGGTGCAAATTGCCCAAACGAGGCAGGACCTCTTCCTCGCGGCCGCCACGCAGTTCTGGGATTGGGTCACAGCGGTGAAGCTGGCGGACGTGCAGCGCCGGGCCGTGGGAGTGGCTGAAGATCGCCATAAACAGGTCGAAGGTCGCGCCAAAGCGGGAGCCGTCGCGCCGCTCGACGTGGTCGAAGCCAATCAGGAAGTCCAGCGCCGGCGCGAAACGGCCATCGCCGTGCAGCGGCTGGTAGAGCAGGAGCAACTGAAACTCTCCATGTTCCTCTGGGACAACAATGCCCCCGTGACCCCACCGTTAGAGCGAGTCCCGAACTTCCCGTCGCAGATGCTGGTGCCGGCGCCCGACACCATCCAGGCCCACAAACTCCAAGCCAAGGTCGAGCGCCCGGAGATTAAGGAAATCGGCATCGAGGCCAAACTGAACAATATCGACCTTGAGCTGGCCAAAAATAACCTCCTCCCAAGCCTGGATGCAGAGGCGGCGCCGGCCCGCGCGCCGGAAAAGTTCGTATTGGGGCTCGGCTACCGCTTCGGGCTGGAGCTCAGAATTCCCATTCTCCAGCGCAAGAGCCGCGGCGAAGTCCTGGAAGCGCAAGGCAAGGCAGATCGATTTGTCTTCATGCAGCAGTTCCGCGAGCAACAAGTACTCGTCGACGTGGACAATGCCCTCTCCGCCATTGAACGAGCCAAAGAACGGGTGGCGGCCGCAACCGAGTCGCTCCGCCTGGCCAAGACGCTCGAAGAAGGGGAACGGTTCCGGTTTAGCCTGGGAGCCACCAGCGTCCTCTTCGTCAACTTGCGGGAACGGAATTCGGTCGACTCGGAAAACCAGGTCATCCGCGCCAAAGCGGACTATCAAAAAGCCCTGGCCCTCTACCAATGGGCGATCGGAGCCTGGGCGAAAACCACGCCGTACACGACTCCCGTCACCTATCGCACCAAAGACTGAGGAATCAGAAGTGGCTTTTATTTTTGTGCTTTGATAGCGTGAGAAAAATGTGCGCCCGTTCCCATAGACAACTCATCCCGACCCTCGCCAGACTGTGCGACACAAGGCGGGACCGAGCTGAGGAAGAAGACGGAATCCGTGCAAAATCCGGTCGGTAGCCAGCCAAACTTGTTTCAGCTGATGCTCGGTTGCCTGGGCGTCCTCTTCCGCTTGGAACGGCGGATCCTCGCCCTGATTTTTTCGTATTCGATTGCCATCGGACTCTTCTCGCTCATCGTCCCGCTCACCGTCCAAGAACTCGTCAACACCTTTGCCTTTGCCATTCAGCCCATCACCATTGTGACCCTCGCAGGTGTCATGGTGGCCGGGCTCATGTTCGTTGGAACGTTTCGCGCCCTACAGTTCTACGCCGTCGAAGTGCTGGAGCGCCGGATCTTCGCTCGCGTCGCCCTCGGCATGGCCCAACAGCTGCCCCATCTGCAATTTCAGGAATTCCAGCCCCGCTATGCCAATTTCTTCATGGAAACAGTCTTCATGCAGCGGGCGCTCTCGGTGCTCCTCGTTGACCTGATCAATGTCATCGTAGGCGGCGCAGTGGGCCTGACCATCCTCGTCTTCTATCATCCCTACTTCTTGCTGTATAACGCACTGCTCCTGGCAGGATTCAGCGTCGTCTTTTTTCTCATGTCGCATGGAGGGCTCAAGGCCACCATCGATATGTCCCATGCGAAGTATGAGGCCCTGCACTGGCTGCAGGAGATCGCACACAATCTGCTGCACTTCAAATCCACGGACAGCCAAGCGCTGGTGATGACAAGAACGGACGAGTTAGTCCACTCCTACGTCGAGACCAGACAAACCCGCTTTGGCATTCTGATCCGCCAGTACCTGGGATCGGTCGGCTGGCAAGCCGTCGCCCACAGCGGGCTCCTCGCTACCGCCGGATGGTTGTTGTCCATGGGGCAGTTGACGCTCGGACAACTGGTGGCTGCCGAAGTCGTCGTCAGTGGCCTCCTCTTGAGTCTCGATGCCGTTGTCAAACGCATGGGACACATTTATTATTTCTTAACCGGACTGTACGAGCTCAATTTTCTGTTCTCACTTCCGAAGGACCAAGCCTCCATCGCCCTGTCCGTCACGCTGCCGGATCCAACCATTCACGGCATTCGCGTGACCTGCAAAGACCTGGCATTCACCCACCCAGGCATGCCGCCGACTTTCGAACATTTCAATCTTGAAGTCACCCCCGGCGAAAAGATCGGCATCTACGCCGGCACAGCGGCAGCCAAAACAGCACTCGCGCGAATCCTGGCCGGCATGGAAGCGCCGACCGGCGGCGTCATTCGGTACAATGGAGTGGACCTTCGCCATCTCGACCTTCACACGATCAATCGTTGCCGGGGGTTCATGATCGACTCCCAACTCACCCTGTTTGAAGGCACGATCGAGGATAATATCGTCCTCGGGCGGTCCTATGTTCCGTATGGCGACATCCGGTGGGCCTTGCGCTTCACCGAACTGGAAGAAGAGGTCGATGCGCTCCCGCAGGGACTCAAGACCCACATCAGGGCGCCCGGGAAGGCGCTGGCCCCGACGCATATCATACGGATCTTGCTCGCGCGGACGATCCTGGCCCGCCCGCAAATTCTGATCTTTGACGGCATCCTCCATACCATGCAACCGACCCTGCGCGAGACCATCTTACGGCGGCTCTGCTCCAAAGATGAGCCCTGGTCGACGATCTTCGTATCGAACGATCCCAACCTCACACCGCACGTCGACCGGCGAATCATTCTTGATTGAGCGAAGGAGTACGGTGGGACTTATAACCTTTCTTCGATCATTTCGCCCGAGCGCCTCGCAGCTGCTCATCAGCCTGCTCATCGCAGGACTGGGCTGGATGAGCGGACAGGCCTTGAGCAGCGTCGACCAGGACCTGCGAATCATGTACACCGAGTACACGCTCGGCGCCGCCGATCTCGCCCACATTTCCGCAGACGCCATGCGCTACCGGAACACCATCATCCGCGCCCTCGCAGCGGACAGCCAGAAAGACTTCGAACGGATCACGGAGTCTTTGCCGGGCCAGCGCGCAAAAATTCAACATGCCGTCGATCGCTATGCGGCAGCCGGACTCCGCGTCTCACGAAGCGGCCGCAGTGAACCGGAAGATATCGAAGCGGTCAGGCAGAGTCTCGACCAATACTTTTCTGTGGCCAGCACGACCGTGCAACTCTTGACGCAGGAATGGACGGCTGTCTCCCCGGCAGAGCGGGAAGCCATCAGGCGGAAAGCGGAAGAGCATGCCTCCGACAACGCCGGTCCGAAAATGATTCAGGTGAGTCTGGCGCTGGATCGACTGTTGGACACCGTGGCGGACGTGGCCAAGGATATGCGCGATGAAGGGACGAAAGCGATTCAGCGTACAGGTCTGCTGATCGTAGGGGGGAGTTTCTTTGTCGCCTTTTTAAATCTCTTTTTCACCAGGCAGCGCGGAGAGACAGCCCCTCGGGCCGGCGGCTCAAACGAGCCTGCGATCGACTCCCGCCCCCACCCTGTCCCGCTGGCCGATGACAGCCCACAACAGGCGCTGCGCCAGGACTAATTCACTGCCGAGTCACCCGCTCTGCGTCTCACCATGACTGCCCCCCCGCCCGACCGCCTGAAAGAGCTGCCTGCGCTCCTCATCGGTCAGCGGTTTCCAGGATTCGGGAACCAGCCCCGCAAGCGTAATATGCATGATCCTGACGCGATGCAGCGCAAGCACCCGATAGCCCAAGAGCTGGCACATGCGCCGGATCTGCCGATTGCGTCCTTCGGTGAGGATGATGCGGAACCTCGCGGGACCGATTCGTTCGACCCGGCAGGGCTTGGTCGGGCGGTCGAGAATGACGACCCCTTGCGCCATGTGGTCGATAAACGTCTGATCGAACGGATGATCGACGGACACCTCATATTCCCGTTCATGGCCATGCTCGGTTCGGAGAATCTCATTCACGATGTCTCCATCGTTCGTGAGCAGAATGAGGCCGGAAGAGTCCTTGTCGAGCCGACCGATCGGAAAAATCCGCTCCGGATGACCGATCTCCGAAATGATGTTCCTGGTCACATGCGACTCACTGGTCGTCGTCACGCCTACCGGCTTGTAATACTTGATATAGACCGGGGCCGTCCCCCAGGGAATCACCTGGCCGTCCCGCGCGATCACGTCCTCAGGACTGACCTTATCTCCCAGGGACGCCACCCGCTGATTGATGGTCACGCGACCGGATTCAACCAGGCGATCCGCCTCTCGCCGGGAACAAATCCCGTGGTGCGTAAAAAACTTATTGATGCGCAGTTTCTCAGTCACGAGGTGGTATGCCGTTTCAATGAACGCGCCGGCCCGCTTTGATCCGTCCCAGCATGCGGTAGATCAGCCTGGCGATACAAAACTGGGGCGCGACGAACCCTTCGATCGGGGCGATCTCGCTGATGTCCATCCCGAGGATGCCAGGCCCATTGGCCAAGGCCGTGATGAGGTTCAGCGTATCGTACCACCCCAACCCGCCAGGTTCAGGAGTGCCCAGCGCCGGGACCAGCGAGGCATCGAGCCCGTCACAATCGAACGTCAGATAGACCGGCCCGCGACAGGCCTTCACCACCTCTGGAATCCAGCGGGAGGCCTTGCCTTCGTAAGGACCTGAGGGATCGAGGATGTTGGCGGCAAAGAACGTGGCGATGCGATCCGTACTCTTCATCAGCTCCACTTCTTCGGGGGAGATGGAGCGAATGCCGACTTGGACCAGCGGCAACCCGTCGTCAACCACGCGGGCCATGACGCTGGCATGACTATAGGGATTGCCTTGATAGGCCTTCCGCAAGTCCCCATGCGCATCGATTTGGACCACGCAAAGATCGGGATAGCGTTTGGCATGGGCTCGAATCGCCCCCAGCGCGCCTGTATGTTCACCGGTCAAGGTGACGGCAAACCGCCCGGCTCCGACATGGGGCGCAACGAACGATTCAATCGCATCCACCGCCTGCTTATCGACTTTGCCGGCAAGATCAAGCGAGCGGATGGTCGCCACCCCGCCCCACTCACGATAGGGTTCACAGCCGAGCGTTTCGTCGTACAACTCGACTTGCTGCGAGGCCTCGATGATGGCTGATGGACCCCGATCGGAGCCCCGCACGTAGCTGGAGGTATGTTCGTAGGGCGCGGGCAGGACGTAGACGCCCGCGCGATCAGGATGGCACCAGGGCTCTTCAAGCCCGAGGAAGTTCTGGTCGGTGCCTTCCCATCCGGCGGGAAGTGTCATGGGCGTATGCTCACGTGGCAGGACTACCGGCGCCGCTTCGGGATATTTTCTTCCGGGATGAACACGGCAAACGCCACTACCGTCGTCCAGCGATTGGGTTTCCCAATAGCGGACTGAGTGATGTTTTGGGTCCGAACGATCTTCCCGGCCATCTTGAAGACCTGTTCCCGTTCTTTCCACGCGATGTTCGGATCGAACTCGACGCCGAGCGTTGTGGCCAGCATCTGTGCCGCCAAGTCTTCCGTATATTCGCCCGTCTCTTCATCGGTTTCGCCATGCGCATGGTGCTCGGACAGATAGCCGTAGGTGCGACGATCCGTGGGAACCGCCAACCCAATTGACGCAGAGACCAGGCGATTCCGTTCATTCGTTTCCGACCGCGCCATCACACAGAACGTAATCTCACCGGGGTTCAATAACTTCTCGCCGCGTGCACGCGGGATGATTTTACAATTCGGCGGAAGAATCGACGACACCGTGACGAGATTGCAATACGCGACGCCGGCACTACGCAAGGCCTCCTCGAAGGAGGCCAGCTTTTCTTTGTGAACTCCAACGCCTCGCGTCAGAAACATCTGCGTAGGTACCATCGTCTCTTCTCCTTACTTCGTCCGACCAACCGGATGCCGGACGCCTCGTTAGCTGAAATACGGCTCTCAAACCTTCCTACACATGCAGGGTGGCTGTTCTACCAAGAATTGACGCCGCTTCGCAATATCCCGAGGCGTTTTTTTATTTAGGCCCCGGCCGGAGGCTTCAGGTTCAACACCAGCATGCGAGGCTCCGTCATATCCTCCATCGCCGCCTGAATCCCTTCGCGCCCGATCCCCGAGTCCTTCACGCCGCCATAAGGCATGTGATCGGCCCGAAAGGTCGGAATCTCGTTGGCCAGCACCGCCCCGACTTCAAGCTGCCGAAAGGCATGGAAAATGGCATTCACATCCTGAGTGAAGACCCCGGCCTGCAGCCCGTAGTCGGACTGGTTCAACGCCGCAATCGCTTCGTTGAAATGGCAATAGGGAGTCACCGTCACCACCGGTCCGAACACTTCCCGGCAAGAAACTTTCATCGTCGGCGTGACCTGCGACAGCACCGTGGCCTCCATGACCGAGCCCACACGTGTACCCCCCAGGAGCACCAACGCCCCCTGCGAGACCGCTTCCCCAACCCACTCCTCCACACGATGGGCAGCGGCCTGATCGATCAAGGGGCCGACGACCGTCGCCTCATCGCTGGGATCCCCAGCCTTCAGCCGCGCGACCTGCGCCAGCAACTTCGCCGTGAAAGACTCTGCGATGGAATGATGGACGAAGATTCGCTGCACGGAAATACAGGTCTGGCCTGCATAGCCGAACCCGCCGGCTGCGCAGCGCTGCGCGGCGAACTCCAGATCGGCATCTGGCTCCACGATCACACCGGCATTCCCGCCCAGCTCCAGCACCACTTTTTTCTTCCCGCACTTGGCCTTCAACATCCATCCGACGGGAGCGCTGCCGGTAAAGCTCAGAAGCTTAAAGCGGGGATCGACGACGAGCTGCTCCGCCACTGTATTGTCGCAGGGCAGGATGTTCAGCGCGCCGGGAGGAAGCCCTGCCTCCAGCGCCACTTCGCCCAGGAGGAGCGCAGTCAGAGGCGTCTGTGGCGCAGGCTTGATGAGGATGGCATTGCCGGCAGCCAAGGCCGGAGCAACCTTGTGCGCGACAAGATTCAGAGGAAAGTTAAAGGGCGTAATCCCGAGCACCGGACCGATCGGAACCCGGCGGAGAATGCCGAGATGCGAATCAGTCCCCGGCGTCCAGTCGAGAGGAATCACCTCGCCGGGAATGCGCTTCGCTTCCTCTGCCGCAATGGTAAAGGTCTGGACGGCCCGGCTGACTTCCCGCTTTGCATCGGCGATCGGCTTGCCTGCTTCCGCCGTCATCAGACGGGCAAATTCCTCGCGCCGGTCATGGATGGCACCGGCGATCTTTTGCAGCAACTGATAGCGGGCATGGGACGGCAGGGCTCCCATCACGGCAGCGGCATCGACCGTCGATTGGATCGCAGCCTCTGCATCGGAAGAGCTGGCGTAGGAGACCGTGGCAAGCCGCTCCCCCGTAAACGGATTGTTCACAGGGACAGAGGTTTCCCCCTGCCGCCACAGGCCTCCGATTAAAAATGGACGTGGGTCTTGCACGAGAGACGCCCCGCGGATAATGAAGCCTTAGTCGACGGACTTGACCGATGCTGCAGGGACCGGCTCAAGGCTGGCCTCTTGCTGGGCGATACCGGCCTTGGCAATCAGGTCCTCTGTGCCCCAGTCACGAATCGCTTCGAGCGTGAAGGCCTCATAGGTCGAGACGCCGTGGCAGGTCGGACAATCCGGCATGGGCACCTTGAGATAGAAGACTTCCGACAGACAGGACATGCAAACCCGGTAGGCAGGCTCCCCTGCGCGCGGAGGAACGGACCAAAACGATTGTGTGGCAGACATAGGGGTGATCCTTAATGAATGATGGACTGACTATTCTGTGCCACCGCCGTCGGTCCGGAAGGCTCCAGGGGAGCTCCCTGGGAACGCGGAGCCGTGGCCAGCATGCGATCAATCTCTTCCGCAAATTCTTCGAACGGAAATGCGCCGGGGATCGCGATGGCCGGCTCTTTTTCCGTTGGTCCCCCGACCGTCCGGATCAGAATAAAGCCGGGAGTGCCATGAAACCCCCACCGGTTCGCTTCTTGGCGATCCTGAAAAATGGCTTCCAGATGTTGGCGCTCATCGAAACACTTGGCAAAGGCCGCCTGATCCAGGCCCATCATCTTCGCATAGCCCTTGAACGATCCCGAATCCAACCGGCCACCGCCGCTGAAGAGCCGGTCATGCATCGGCCAATACCGGCCCTGCGCTCCGGCGCAACGCGCCGCCACTGCCGCTTCAACGGCAACTCCCTGATCCGCCCTTGGATAATCCCGATACACAAACCGCACTTTGCCCGTATCGATATATTTGGCCTGCAACCGGGGCAAGGTTTCCTTGAAAAACTTGACGCAGTACCCGCACGTAAAATCGGAATACTCGATCAGGGTCAGCGGCGCATCTACCCGCCCTCTGATGCGGCCGTCGTCTATGATCGACCCGGCGCTTGCCTGAGTCAATGGCACGAGGGCCAGCACCAGCGCCGCCATTGTGCGAAACAGGCGCGCCGCCATCATGGGCGGGCCGCGCGCTTCGCTTTGGCGCGCTCCAGCAATCCGACCATGAGAAGAGGCCAGACAACCGTAGCATCGCTCAAGACTTCCGCAAAACGCCCGCCTTCTTCCGGCGGCACAAACTTTCCCCACGAAATGCCTTCCTGGTAGGTACAGCCGCTCAATCCGCCCCAATAATCCGGTTCCGGACAGATGCGCACGCCGTACTGAAACCGAGGCGGCTGCACATTGAGGCCGAGCCGCGAATTGCTGATCTCGATGTAGGGGCCGACTTGCTGCGCCCAATTGCGCGGCACGCCCCCGCCGATCGTAAAGATCCCCAGCTTCTTAGCCGACACGACGTGGCTCGCATAACTATTGAGATCGAGATAGGGATTGAACGAGGGATAGGCGCCATGAATCGCCCGCAACACATCAAGGTCGCTGCCCCCTTGGAGCTGCGCACGAGCCCGATCGAGCTCCCGCCCCATCGCCCAGGTCCCGACATCCAACCCCATCTCGGAATCGGTAAAGGCCGGAATGAAAACAGGGACATTTTTCAGATAGGCGCTTTTGAGAATACCAGCCCCGTCATATTCTTCCGCAAGCGTCTGACCCAGTTCACGGGTCAGGATCTCGGAGGACAGAGTCTGTTCAGGCTTGACCCGTTTCATCGTCTGAGAAACCACCTGCTCCACGTAGTTCAGGTTGGATTCCATCTCCAAGGTGTCGTACACCCGGTTGTAGCCCTTTTGGAACAACTCTTCATCGGACATGGACGGATGGTGCCGATAATGGGTCTTACCGACCGACTCGCTCAGCCCATGAGCGATCAAGGCGCCAGTCGAGACGACCGCTTGCACCATCCCGTGATCGATCATCGAGCTGATGATCTTGCCCATCTTGGCAATGGTCATCGCCCCGGACAGAGTCAGCACGACGAAGCAATCGGGATCCTCGATCATCGCCCAGAGCACTTCGTAAGCTTCGCCTAAGCGGCGGCCTCCGAAGGCGGTCTTTCGCATGGCAGTCAGCAGGCCATCGAACGATGCGATTTGGTCCGGATCGAGAGGCTCGAGCGCCTCGAGCCCATCTTGCGCCCCATCGCGGAATTCACGTGCACCCATAGGAAAGTCTACCTGCCATAGAAGTGAAGAGCAGCACGGCACATTCTTTCCGCACAACATACACAACCGGCGATAGAGGCGTCAACGAAGTTGCCGCGCAAGACGTGACGAGAAAAGCGGGCGAGAAATGCCTGCAGCGAAGAGACGGGGTAAGGGCTTGGTAAGCATGGTGTGGTGGTCCCAACGGGATTTGAACCCGTGTTTAAGCCTTGAGAGGGCTCCGTCCTAGGCCAGGCTAGACGATGGGACCAGACATCCATGACGTGGAATCGAATGGCCACAGTAGCACAGGGGCTTTTCACTTTTCAATTCCTGATGGGGCGGCACGGTGGTCAGGTCCCTACACCGCTGACAGGCCCACGACTTGACAGAGACCGTGGCATAGCCTACCTTGAAGAAAATACGCGTGACGGGCCTCAGGGAGAGGGGATTCTTCGATGGTCGCCCCGCTCCCCATCAGCAGACCCATCCGAAAACATGAACAATCCGCTCCAAACAAAAACCACCGGCATCACAGACTCTCCGGAGCTGATCGACCTCGAAAAACCCGAGCAAGGCCTTGAATTGCAGGTCGGTTCGAACGTGTTTCGAAATACGAATGGCGTCCTCACGCTCCAAGGCAAGGAGCAGGTGGTGCTGGAGATGCAGTCCGATCCCTTGGCGCTGCTCCTCACCATGGACTTTTACGATGACCAGGGCACGCGCATCGGGCACATCAGACGGAACGCGCTCTCCGCTCACAGCGCGGGCCGCTTCACCGTCCAGGCCAAGACCGGACGCGAGGCGACTCAGGACGACTCTCCTTCCGTCACCGTGGCCGACCGGGCAAGCGGCCACACGGTGTTCGAAGCCTGCCTCATACAAAGAAGAAAAGTCCGCATCACCGTCGGACACTTCTATACCCACCAGGGCGAACTGGTCACTATCAGCCCGCACTACTGCCGCATCGGCACAGGCCTCACCCTCTTTGGCGATGTGACGGAAAGCCGCGGCGACGCCGCATCCATCGGCTAATCAGCGTCTCCTTAAATCTCCCGCTGACCCATCCATCCTTTTGACAAGTGACAGAACTCTCGTACAACAGCGGCATATCGGACGTCCTGCCGCCCAGCGCTCCGCCTCCGCCCGCCTGAGATAAGGCCTTCTCCCCTGTGCCGTTCTTATGGTAGAACAGCCGCACATGTCTGAACCGTCCAGTGCGTCAAATTTCATTCGCGAGATCGTGGCTGCCGACCACGCAGCCGGCAAACATGGCGGCCGAGTCGTCACACGCTTCCCGCCCGAACCTAACGGCTATATCCATATCGGCCATGCGAAATCCATCTGTCTAAACTTCGGCCTGGCGAACGGCACTCCGGGCGGCATCTGCCACCTGCGATTCGACGATACCAACCCGACCACCGAAGACCCTGAATATGTCCAGGCCATTCAGGAGGACGTCCGCTGGCTGGGATTCGACTGGCAGGGGAAGATGTTTTTCGCCTCGGATTATTTCGAGCGGCTCCACGAATTTGCGGTGCACCTGATCCGGAAGGGTCTCGCCTATGTCGACACCTTGACGGCGGACGAGATGCGGGCCTACCGCGGCACCCTCACGGAGCGGGGGAAGAACAGCCCCTCGCGCAGCCGCTCCATCGACGACAACCTGGACCTCTTCCGACGCATGAGGGCCGGCGAATTCGCCGACGGCACCCACACCCTCCGAGCCAAGATCGACATGGCCTCGCCCAATATCAACCTGCGCGACCCGGTCCTCTACCGCATCAAACATGCGACCCATTATCGAACCGGCAGCGCCTGGTGCCTCTATCCGTCCTACGACTATGCGCATCCCCTCTCGGACGCGCTTGAGGGCATCACGCACTCGATCTGCACCTTGGAATTCGAAGATCACCGGCCTCTCTATGACTGGGTGGTCGAACAGGCCGACGCGCCGCACCGGCCCCAACAGATCGAATTTGCCCGTTTGAACCTGACCTATACCGTCATGAGTAAGCGAAGGCTGCTGGAATTGGTCAGCAAAAAACTGGTGACCGGATGGGACGATCCGCGCCTGCCGACGATCAAGGGCCTGCGCCGCCGCGGCTATACCCCGGAAGCGATTCGAGCCTTCTGTGAACATATCGGGGTCGCCAAGCGCGAGGCCACTGTCGAGATGCAACTGCTCGAACACTTCATTCGCGAGGACCTGAACAAGCGAGCGCCGCGCGTTATGGCAGTCCTGCGGCCGCTCAAGGTCATCCTCGACAACTATCCCGAAGGCCAGTCCGAGGAATTGGGCGCCATCAATAACCCGGAAGATCCCGCGGCAGGGAGCAGACAGGTCCCCTTCTCCCGCGTCCTCTATATCGAGCAGGACGATTTCCGCGAAGATCCGCCCAAGCAATTCTTCCGCCTCGCCCCGGGACGTGAAGTGCGGCTCCGCTACGCCTACATCATCAAATGCGTCGGGGTGACGAAAGATTCGCAGACCGGAGAAATCACGGCACTCCATTGCACCTACGACCCCACGACCATGAGCGGCGCATCCCAGGAGCAACGCAAAGTCAAAGCCACGATCCATTGGGTATCCGCAGACCATGCGGTGAAAGCCGAAGTCCGTCTCTATAATCCTTTACTGACGACCGACCTGGCGAAGGTGCCGCAGGACCAGGATTGGACGACCTATCTCAACCCCACGTCGCTGGAACGAATCACAGGCTGCCTCGTCGAGCCCAGTTTGCAGCAAACGGCACCCGGCGCCCGGTACCAATTCGAACGGCTGGGCTACTTCTGTACCGACCAAGATTCGACAGCAGAGGCGCTGGTCTTCAACCGCACCGTGCCACTCAAGGACGCCTGGGCCAAAATCGAAAAGGCGCAACCCTCCAAGTAAGGGACAGGGTGGTCGCCTCATCGACTCTCGAATTCAGCATGGTATAATGCCGAATATGACTTGCCCCCTCTGCCGCCAACCCACTACGTGGGACGGCAATCCCTGGTGCCCCTTCTGCTCGAAACGATGCCAAGTGACCGACCTCGGCGCCTGGGCAACGGACCGCTACCGCATACCAGGCCCCCCTCTCACCCTCGACACCTCGTTCTCCAACTCATCGGAAGACGGCGACGATCGAGACACCGGGTGACGCAATCCCGTTTGCGCGTTTCCTGGTTGGCAAGCCTCTGACATCTTGCTATGGTTACGGTCCGATTAGACCCCTCACTAGGAGCACAAGCCATGCTGCCGACCAACGGCTATGCAGCAATGACCGCCAAGGCTGCCCTGCAACCCTTCTCCTTTACACGACGGGACGTGGGTTCCCATGACGTGCTCATCGCGATCACCCATTGCGGCATCTGCCATTCTGATATTCATCAAGCCCGCGACGAATGGGGCGGCTCGATTTTCCCCATGGTGCCGGGTCATGAAATTGTCGGCAGGGTCACGCAGGTCGGGAGCTCGGTCACACGGTTCCATGTGGGCGAAACAGCCGGCGTCGGCTGTTTCGTGGATTCCTGCCGGACCTGTCCCGCCTGCCGCGAGGGCCAGGAGCAATATTGCGAAGCCGGCATGCTCCTCACCTATAGCGGCCGCGATAAAGACGGCCAACCGACGCAAGGCGGCTACTCTACTCAGATCGTCGTAGACGAACAGTACGTGCTGCGGATTCCCTCAGCCCTGTCGCCTGCCGGATCCGCCCCGCTCTTATGCGCGGGAATCACGACCTACTCCCCGCTGCGCCATTGGGGCGTCGGCAAGTATCACAAGCTGGCGGTCGTAGGATTGGGCGGACTGGGCCATATGGCGGTGAAGATTGGCAAGGCGCTCGGAGCCCAGGTCACCGTCTTGAGCACCTCCGAACGGAAACGGAAAGATGCAGAGCGGCTCGGCGCATCGGACTTCGCCCTCACCTCCCAGCCCGAGACCTTTGCCAAACTGCAGCGGCGCTTTGACTTTATCCTCGATACCGTTTCCGCGCCGCACAATTACAACGACTATCTTAATTTATTGAAAACCGACGGCACGATGATTCTCGTCGGTGTGCCGGATAAACCGACACTCCTGGAACCCTTTCCCCTCATCCTGCATCGCCGCCGCATCGCTGGCTCCGTCATCGGCGGCATCCGTGAAACGCAGGAGATGCTCGACTTTTGCGCGACGCACCAGATCGAGTCAGATGTTGAAGTGATTCCCATTCAACAAGTCAACGAAGCCTACGAACGAGTCCTCCGCGGCGACGTGCGGTTTCGATTCGTCATCGATCTCGGGTCAATGACGTAGGAACTCTTGTGCCAAACTGACGACGTTCCTGTTTCTGTGGAAGGAAGCCCCCTCATGCGTCAATCGCGGGAAACATTGAAACTGCAGCTCAAGGCAGGCACAACCGAACCACAGGGGACTGGCGAACATCTCAACCACAAGGATAACAAACAGCCACCCTCCCTTTCCGTTAATCCTAAGGCCTGGCAACCGATCTTGGAGGCCCAGAGACCAGGACGCCCCGATATTCTCGCAAAAATACTAGACCTCTACCTTAAGGATTCGAGGAAATTGGTCGATACGCTGCTGGCAGCGCTCGCAAACCGGGATAGCAAGGCCCTCTTAGAATCGGCCCACGGGTTAAAATCCTGCAGCGCCATAGTAGGTGCCGTCCGGCTCTCCGAACTGTGCGATCAGCTTGAAGGGCTCAGAACCTCTCAATCCCTGGAAGAAGCGTCGACGCTCATCCCGGTGGTACGACAAGAGTTCGACCGCGTCTGCAATATATTTTCAGCTGAACTGGCTCGAAGAGCTTCCTAGGACACGCCTCTCCATCCTTCCTCCTTGGCATTCGTCGAAAACGATAGCGATTCCATGCAGCTCTTGCCGCTACGCGCGGAAAGAAGTACGACTTGCCATAGCGTGGGGGGAATGAGAGAAGCGATCAAAGAAAATGGCTGGGGGACTAGGAATCGAACCTAGGTAGCCGGCTCCAAAGGCCGGCGTCCTACCGCTAGACGATCCCCCAGCGCGGTACGGAATCGAGGCATGGATCTGAAAGTACGGGGCGGGAAAGATTATTTGGCTGGGGGACTAGGAATCGAACCTAGGTAGTCAGATCCAGAAACTGACGTCCTACCGCTAGACGATCCCCCAACCTAGAGCCACAATAATATAAGGCTCTTGGCTTCGTCAAGATCGATGCTGATCGGAACGGAACTTTCTCAGGCCTGCGAGGCCCGGTCGAGCCCCTGGCGAAGGCGAAAAATGGTCCTGTCTCGCCCTAAGACCTCCATCACTTCAAAAAGGCCAGGACTGGCTGTGCGGCCGGTCAAGGCCACACGGACCGGCTGAGCCAGCTGGCCCATCTTCATCCCTTCTGCCTCGACCAGCTGCTTAAAGGCCTCTTCCCATTGCTGCTTGGAGAAGACAGGGAAGGATTCGAAGCGAACGAGCAATTTACCAAGGACCGGCGCGATAGCCGGCGTCAGAAACTTCTTCGCCGCGTCCTCATCGAAGGTCACGGCCTGCCCGAAATAGGGCCTTACCCATTCGACCATCTCCACCAGCGTCTTCGCCCGCTCTTTCACGAGGACGACCAGTTGTGCGAGCCAATCGGGCGCAACAGCCCGGACTTCGCCTGTCAGGCCCGCGGCCTCCAGGAGGGGCACCAGAGCCTGAGCGACCAAAGCCGGCTGGCTGACCTTGAGATATTCCGCGTTCACCCAGATCAGCTTCTCAGGATTGAACACGGCAGGTGAGGTCTGCACATTCTTCCAGGAAAACTTCTCGATCAGCTCCTGGCGAGTGAAGAGCTCCTGGTCCCCATGCGACCACCCGAGCCGCACGAGATAATTCACCATGGCATCCGGCAGATAACCCATGTCTCTATAGGCCATAATCGAAGTGGCTCCATGCCGCTTCGACAGGCGGGATTTATCCGCACCCAGAATCATCGGCAAATGCCCGAACTGAGGAACGGGAAACCCGAGCGCTTGAAAGATTGGGATCTGCCGCGGCGTATTGGTCAAGTGATCGTCGCCCCGCACCACATGAGTAATGTTCATCAGCGCATCATCGACCACCACTGAAAAGTTGTATGTCGGGTAACCGTTCGACCGGAGAATGATCAGATCGTCCTGCACACTATTATCGAAGACAATCTTGCCCTTGATCAGGTCGTCGACCGCCGTCTCACCCTCTAACGGAGCCTTGAAACGCAGGGCCGCATCGCCGGCTGGATTGGCCAGGCCACGATCACGGCAACGGCTATCGTATTTCGGAGACAGCCCCTTGGCCTCTGCTTCCTTCCGCCTGGCTTCGAGTTCTTCCGCTTTGCAGGAACACCAATAGGCTTGGCCCTTCTCCAACAGCTGCATCGCATAGCTGCGATAGAGGTCGATACGCTCGGTCTGACGGAAGGGCCCCTCGTCCCAATCTAGCCCCACCCACTTCAGCCCCTCAAGGATGGCCTGGATCGACTCATCGGTCGAGCGGTCCTGGTCCGTGTCTTCGATGCGAAGGACAAACACGCCCTTCTGCTGACGAGCAAAGAGCCAATTGAACAGAGCTGTGCGAACCCCACCGATGTGGAGAAAACCTGTGGGGCTGGGGGCAAATCTCACTCTGACTTGGCTCATCGAATAATCCTATATCGTTGCGGAACGGTCGGTATCTATAGCATGGGGTGAAAAGTCTTGTACAGAATCGCTTGTGGCGCGCCCTTTCATCCGGAGCGGTCATCTGATAAGAGAATAGGGAGGAGATCGTCATGGCGGAACCTACACAACCGGCAACGGTCCTCTCGGTCATGGATCTCACGCCCCACGTTCGTCAATTGGTTCTGCTCCCCAAAACTCAGAAGATCCTCTTCCAGCCAGGTCAGTGGGTCTCCATGCAACTCCCTGTCGGCATCAAACCTCCCCTCAATCGCGCCTATTCGTTGGCAGAGCCCCCTTCCCAGGCAGGGCAACTGACCCTGGTCTTCGATCGAGTTCCTGATGGAACCGGCTCGAACTATCTCTACGGGCTCAAGCCGGGCGATGAGCTCCTGCTGTCCGGCCCCTATGGGAACTTCTCACTGCCCCCCTCCCTCGATCGAGAACTGCTCCTCGTCAGTCGCTACACCGGCATCGTGCCGATCCGCTGCATGTTGAAGCAGTTGGCGATAGCAGGCCTGCTACCGGCCACCACCTTGATTGCGGTCGGTCCGGCTGAGAGTGAACGGCTCTACCACGCTGAACTGCAGGCCTTAGCCGCACAGCAACCCTCATTCCGATATATACCGATGGTGCTGAAGGGGACAGACGAGGAAGTGGTCGAAGCGACGCTGACCGTCCTGCGCCCCCTCGTCGCAGGCAAACAGAAAATGACGCCATTCCTCAGCGGGGTGAAGGGATTCGTGCGGCCATTGAGAGCCTATCTTATGGAAACGGGATACGAGCGGAAAGAAGTGAAAACTGAAGCCTACGACTAGTGCCCTTCCTTCACGAGGTTCTTGTTCACAGCCGGGATCTCAACCACGATATCTTTCGTACCGTTCGGCACACATTGGCAGCCGAGCCGTGACTGCAACGTGGTGAGCGGCGCCTTCTCTAACTGGTCGAACTCATCGTCCGTCCCTTCACTACAGCTCTCCAGCCCCTGCTTCACGATGATGTGGCAGGTCGAACAGGCGCAGACCCCCCCGCAGACATGTTCCAATGCCACCCCGCTACCCATCGCCACATCCAGGAGACTTCCCGGAAGCCCTGTCGGGCCGTAGGGGATCTTGGCTGGATCGACCAAAACCTTCGTCGTCACTCCATCGGGAGCGACAAAGGTGACGCTATAGGCTCGCTGAGGCAGCTCATAGTTAGCTTTTTCAATATAGGGATTGGTTCCGCCCATATACCGTTCCTTTCGAGGCCAAATTCAGTCTTCGTTCCTATTGTTGACAGGCCAGAAACCTGCGTGCTATCCTTAATCCGACCTTATTGATCGGAGATCATTATAGTCTCCGACCCTGGAGATCGGCAATAGCAATGTTGAAAATTTCAAAAAAAGCAGACTACGCCCTCATGGCTCTTCAACACATCGCAGCCGCCCAGTTCGGCGACGTGATGCCGGGCCGCGTCGTGAATACGAAGGAAATCGCGGAGGAATATAACATTCCCCTCGAACTCCTGGCCAAAGTGCTCCAGACCCTGGCCAAGAACGCGCTGATCGAAAGCCACAATGGCCCGAAAGGCGGGTATGTGCTGGCGCGGCGCGCAGATAAAATTACGATCGCGCAAATTCTCGAAAGCATCGAAGGGCCATTGGGTATCACCGATTGTTCGCACGAGAAGGATGGCGACTTCTGCATGCAGCGGGACAATTGCAATATCCGCACACCGCTGTTGAAGGTTCAGGACAGCATCGCCCAATTGCTCAATAACATGACCCTGCAAGACATGATGGGTGGCACACCCCTCATTACGATTCAGTCTTCCGCGGCACAAGGAGTTGCACGATGAAATTGCCGATTTTCTTAGACAACCACTCCACCACCCCGATGGATCCCCGCGTCCTGGAGACCATGCTCCCCTACTTCGTCGAGAAGTTCGGGAACGCGGCCAGCCGGAACCACGCCTTCGGGTGGGCCGCGGAGGAAGCCGTCGAAAACGCCAGGAAGCAGATCGCGAAGCTGATCAAGGCCGACCCGAAAGAAATCGTCTTCACCAGCGGCGCCACCGAATCGGACAACCTCGCGATCAAGGGCGTGCTGGAGATGTACGGGGAGAAGGGCACCCACATCATTACCTCCTCCACCGAACATCGCGCCGTGCTCGACACAGTCAAAGCGTTGGAAGGCAAGGGCAAAGCGACGGTCACCTGCCTCGCCGTCGATAAATTCGGCATGGTGAATCCCGAAGATGTGCGCAATGCGATCACAGAGAAGACGATCCTCATCTCCATCATGCTGGCGAACAATGAAATCGGCACGATCAACCCCGTCAAAGAAATCGGCAAGATCGCTAAGGAGAAGGGCATCCTCTTTCACTGCGACGCCACGCAGGGCGTCGGCAAGATCCCGGTCGATGTGCAGGAGATGGGCATCGATCTGATGTCCTTCTCGGCCCATAAGCTATACGGACCCAAGGGGGTCGGGGCTCTCTACGTGAGAAAAAAGAATCCGCGGGTTCGCATCGTGGCACAAATGGACGGAGGCGGACATGAGCGAGGCATGCGCTCCGGCACGCTTCCTGTGCCCTTGATCGTGGGATTCGGGAAGGCCTGCGAACTCTGCGAGCAGGAGATGGTCCAGGAAACGGCCCGGTTGATCGCGATGCGCGACCGGCTGGAGACCAGCATTATGAAGGCTCTCGAGGAAAGCTATCTGAACGGCCATCCGACCAACCGGCTCCCCGGCAACCTCAATATCTCCTTTGCCTACGTGGAAGGCGAATCGTTGCTGATGGGGATGAAGGATATCGCCCTCTCGTCCGGCTCGGCCTGCACCTCGGCCACATTGGAGCCCTCCTACGTGCTCCGCGCCCTGGGAGTCGGAACGGAACTGGCGCATTCCTCGATCCGCTTCGGTTTGGGCCGTTTCAACACGGACGACGAAATCGACTATACGATCACAAAGGTGATTGAAATCGTCACCAAGTTGCGCGAAATGTCCCCGCTGTACGAGATGGCAAAAGAAGGCGTCGATTTAAAATCGGTCCAATGGGCGGCCCACTAACCAGGGCAGGCAAGAGGAGGATGCATCATGGCCTACAGTGACAAAGTCGTCGATCATTTCAATAACCCCCGCAACATGGGGAGCTTCAAGAAGGATGAGGAAGGGGTCGGCACCGGCATGGTCGGAGCCCCGGAGTGCGGCGACGTGATGAAGCTTCAGATTAAGGTGCAGAACGATATGATCGTGGACGCGAAGTTCAAGACCTTCGGCTGCGGATCCGCCATCGCCAGCTCCAGCCTCGCCACCGAGTGGCTGAAGGGCAAGACCATCGAGGAAGCCCAGAAGATCAAGAATACCGACATCGTGCAGGAGCTGAACCTGCCACCGGTGAAGATCCATTGCTCCGTGCTCGCCGAGGATGCGATCAAAGCCGCCCTCGCAGACTACCAGAAGAAAGCCGACGGACCCGCGACCGACGCGAAGTAACGTCAGAAAGGGAGCGCACCATGGACACAACCAACGCAGAAACCCAGGCTCCAGTGATTACGCTCAGCGAGGCGGCGCTCAAGGAAGTCAAACGCCTCATCAACGTGCAGGGCCTCACTGAAGGCGGGCTCCGTCTCGGCGTGAAGGGCGGCGGCTGCTCAGGCCTCAGCTACACGATCAACTTCGACGAAAAGATCGGGCCCCATGACCAGATCCATGACATCGACGGGGTCAAAGTTATTGTCGACGCCAAGAGCGCCATTTATCTGCAAGGCACACAGCTGGACTTCCAGAAAGACCTGCTGGGCGGCAATTTCAAGTTCGTCAATCCGAACGCCGACAAAACGTGCGGCTGCGGAGAGTCCTTCTCGGCGTAATGAACGACAACAGAGGTAACGGGATGGACCATCACCACACTCACAGCTCAAACCCTCGTGAGCTACAGATGGCCAGGAGCATGTGCTGGCACTGTCAATCGGAGGTGTCCGGAGAATACTTCTGCGACCGCTGCGTCAAGGTCCAGCCTGTGTCGAAAGAAACCGACTACTTCACCTGCTTCGGATTTCCTCGCCGTCTCACCATCGACCAAAGCAAGCTGGAAGCCAAGTTTTACGAACTCAGCCGCGCCTTCCATCCGGACTTCTATCAGAACAAAAGCGAGACGGAACAGACCATCAGCCTGGGCAACTCTGCCACGCTCAATTCGGCCTATCGCACCCTCCGCGATCCGATTCAGCGGGCCGAATATCTGCTCGACCTGGAAGCGGGGGCCGTGAAGGAGATCCGGAACTCGCCTCCGGCCGACCTCTTCGAGGAAATCCTTGAACTCCAAGACACGCTGAACGAATACCGGGCCGCCGACCCCACATCGGGAACAGGGCAACAGCTTCGCGCCAAACTCCAAGCGGAACAACTGACCCTGGAGCAGCGCAAACAGGACATGGAGAGCAGCCTCCAGCAACTCTTCACCGACTGGGATGCGCTCCAGAATCAAGGCGACGCAACTAGCCACGCCCGTGCCGAACGGGACCGTCTGCTGAAGCAGATGCGAGAGATCCTCTCCAACCGCACCTACGTCAAGAGCATCGTCAACGACCTCGTCGCAACCATCGGATAACCACCATGTCACGCATCGTCGGCATCGATCTCGGCACCACGAATTCGCTCGTGGCCTATATGAAAGAGGGCCACCCCTGCATCATTCCAGGACGGAACGAGCGTACGATGGTGCCCTCCGTCGTGGCCATGACTGACAATGGCCTGATCGTCGGCGACCCGGCGAAGGAACACCTGACCCGCAATCCCGAGCGGACGGTCTACTCCGTGAAGCGCTTCATGGGAAAGGCCCTTGAGGATGTACAGGGCGAACTGGCCTACTTCCCCTACTCGCTCACCGAGCAAGGCGGCGTGATCCGGATCAAGCTCGGCGAAAAATCCTATTCGCCCCCGCAAATTTCGGCGATGATTTTAAAAGAGCTGAAACAGCGGGCGGAAGAACATCTCGGCGAAAGCATCACGAAAGCCGTCATCACCGTCCCAGCCTACTTCAACGATAGCCAACGCCAAGCCACGAAAGACGCCGGCATGATCGCCGGGCTGGACGTGTTACGAATTATCAACGAACCGACCGCCGCCTCGCTCGCCTACGGACTGCAAGAAAAAACGCAGGGCACGATCGCCGTCTACGACTTCGGCGGGGGTACTTTCGACATCTCCATCCTCAAACTTAAAAACGGCATCTTCGAAGTGTTGGCTACGAACGGCGACACCCACCTAGGCGGAGACGATCTAGACCGTGAGATTGCCAACCTCTTCCTGGCAGACATTCGCAGCCAGCATGGAATCGACCTCAGTGCCTACCCGGACCATATGCAAACGATCCGGCTCGAGGCGGAACGGGCCAAAATCCAACTGTCCGACGAACTGAAAATACAGGTGTCGGTCGAGCTGCCAGACAACAAGGGCCGCTTCACGCGAGAATTGACGCGGGACCAACTCGAAACTTTGACCATGGGAATTATCGAACGGACCCTGGCCCCCTGCCGGATGGCCCTGAAAGACGCGGGGCTCACTCCGGACGCGATCGACGAAATCGTGCTGGTCGGGGGCTCCACCCGCATGCCGCTCGTGCGGCAACGGGTTCAGGAGTTGTTCGGGAAGACCCCCCATTGTGAGATCAATCCGGATGAAGTCGTGGCCCTGGGCGCAGCCGTGCAAGCGGACATCCTCAGCGGCGGCACGACGGACATGCTCTTGCTCGACGTCACGCCTCTCTCGCTCGGCATCGAAACCATGGGCGGCGTAATGAGCAGCTTGATTCGCCGGAACACGACCATCCCGGCAAGCGCGAAAGAAATGTTCACCACCTATGTCGATGGGCAGACCGGCGTGGATATCCACATCCTCCAAGGGGAACGAGAACTGGCGAACGACAATCGCAGCCTGGCAAAATTTCGCCTAAAAGTGCCCCCGCTCCCGGCCGGCGTGCCGCGCATCGAAGTCACGTTCCTTATCGACGCCAATGGGATCTTGAACGTGAAGGCCAGCGACATGCGAACCGGACAGAGCCAGTCCATCGAGGTGAAACCCTCATATGGGTTATCCGACCGCGAAGTGGAGCAGATGATCGAGGATTCGTTCAAGTTTGCAGCAGAGGACGTCAGTGCCCGCAAATTGATCGAGACGAGGCTCGAGGCCGGCGCCTTGATCACGACGACGGAGAAGTCCCTGAGCGAAGGGCGTCAGCTTGTCGCCCCGGAAGAGGTCACGGCCATTCAAGCGGCCCTCTCGGCCCTGGCAGCCGCAAGGGAGGGTAACGATCTCCGCGCCATCCGCGCGCGCATGGCCGACCTCGAACGATCGGCGCAGCGCCTGACCGTCGCTATGCTGAACGATTCGCTCACACGAGGGCTCCAGGGCAAGAAGGTCTCGGACCTAACGTGACGCGGCCTCGGAAAGCCTGTTTCGCAGCGCTTCACGAACGACGAAGGAGTTCAGATGGATCTGAAATGGAACGACACAGAAGATATCGCCATTCGCTTAGTTGAAGAGCATCCGGAGACGGACCCGCTCACGGTTCGCTTCACCGACCTGCATGCCTGGGTCGTGGCGCTTCCGGATTTCAAGGACGATAGCAAGAAGTCGAACGAGAAGATTCTGGAAGCGATTCAGATGGCTTGGCACGAGGAATATCAGGACTCGAAATCCTAATCCACTGGGCAATCCAAGAACCCTGCTACCTAGCGGACTTTTTCAGCAGCCTGCTCTTGTACCCCCTCGGGGATTTGGTCCATTTTGTAAAAGTCCGTCGGGTCCAGCCGGCGCTGAGGCGCTTGGGTCGGCTCGCTGCCCTTGATAAAGAGTTCAACTGTGCCGGTCTGGCCTTCCTGTTCGCCATCGAGCAACCCCGTCGCAGGATCGACATTCACAAACGTGACGCCTTCCGGAACGGTGAAAGCCATCACAGGGACCTGCTTGAGCGACTCCTTCATGAAATTGATCCAAATCGGCAGCGCGGCATGAGCCCCCGATTCCGTCTCGCCGAGCGGGCGGCCATCGTCAAAGCCCACATACACGCCCGCCACCAAGTTCGGCGCCCCGCCGATGAACCAGGCATTGATGAAGTCGTTCGTCGTTCCGGTCTTCCCGGCAATCGGCCGACCAATAGATTTGGCCGCTTGACCGGTCCCCTTCTGAATCACATCTTCCATCATGTTGGTGATCCCGTAGGCAGTTTCCTTGGAGATCACCGGCAAGGCTTGCGATTCCGCCAACTCCAGCACCTTTCCCGCGCTATCCTCCACGGACACGATCGCGTAGGGCTCCACCCGGTTCCCCTCATTGAGCAATACCGAATAGACGGAGGTCAGTTCCAGCAATCCCACAGAGGACGAACCGAGCCCCAACGACAAATCTGCGGCCAGCGGGCTGGTAATCCCGACCGTTTTGGCGAACTCAAGCACATTCCTGATCCCCACCTTATCCAGCAGCCGAACTGTCGCGAGATTGTAGGAATGGGCCAGCGCTTCCCGCAAACTCACCATGCCGTGGAACTTATGCCCATAGTTTTCAGGCTTCCATGTTTTTTCCTCGAGCTCTCGCTCGTAGACAACCGGCGCATCAAGGATCATTGACGCAGGGCTCATCCCCTGATTAAGAGCTGCCGCATAGATGATCGGCTTGAAGGCGGACCCGGGCTGGCGATGGGCCTGGATGGCGCGATTGTACTCACTGCGGCCGAAATCGTATCCGCCAACCATGGCCCTGATGGCGCCCTTAGCCGGCTCCAGCGCAATCAACCCTCCCTCAACGAGGGGCGTCTGCTCCAGCTGAACGTGCACAACGTCACGCTCCAACTTCTTCACCATCACCTCGACAACATCGCCCGGCTTCAGCACCTGCTTGAGATTCGGATTGACGAAGGCGTCCTTCGCGGTGTCCGGCCCAGTCAGCCGACGCTTCGCCCAAGCCATATCTTCAAAGGCGAGCCTGGCGGTCACCGGACCGACCTGCGCTAGGAAATGATCCTTCGCCACTTTCGTAATGACCGCCTCTCGATAGTCCCCCGTCTTCAAAGCTTGACTGGCAGTCACCCCAACAACGGAGGGAGCCAGGACGGCTGGATCGACCGTTCGAAGCGGACCACGCCACCCTTGACGTTTATCCAATTCGCGCAAGCCGGCCGCAAAGGCCGTTTCAGCAGCCTTCTGCATTTCCATATTCAATGTCGTAAAAACCTTGAGCCCGCCTTTATAGACCAGGGCCTCGCCGTACTTGGCGACCAACAACTGCCGGACATGCTCTACAAAATAGGGCGCTGCCTGCTCTCCGCCTGGCCGCCTGAAATTCAACGTTTCCGCCGCCGCCTCTTCACGCTCTGCTTCAGTCAAAAATCCTGCCTCTTCCATGCGGGTCAGCACATGCTCTTGTCGTTTTTTGGCTCGCTCGTAGGCTTTAAACGGCGAATAATTATTGGGGGATTTCGGAAGGCCTGCCAAAAATGCCGCTTCCGCCGTCGTGAGGGCCGAGAGGTCTTTCCCGAAATAGGTTTGGGACGCCGAGGCGATCCCGTAGGCGCCTTGCCCGAAATAAATCTGATTCAGATACAGCTCAAGAATTTTATCCTTCGTCAGCACCAACTCCATTTTATAAGCCAGAATCAACTCGCGGACCTTGCGGTCGAAAGTGCGTTCCGACGAGAGGAACAACGACCGAGCCAACTGCTGGGTAATCGTGCTGGCCCCCTCAACCTTCCCCCCTCGGCGTACGTTCGTCCAGGCCGCACGGAGCATGCCGATGTAATCGAGCCCGGGATGTTCAAAAAACCGAACATCCTCGACCGCGATGACAGCACGACGGAACCGTTCGGGAATTTCCGCCAAAGGAGTCTGGATGCGACGTTCAATGAAAAATTGACCGATGCGCTGCTGATCGCTGGAATAGACCTGCGTGACCAGACTCGGCTGATACGTCTCCAACTGATCTAATGGAGGAAGATCATTCGCAAGGTGCCAGACCAATCCACCCAGGCCCAGCATCCCTCCTAGGAACGCCGCAACGAGGCTGAGGAGCGAGACCTGCCACCAGCGCCACGACCGGCGACGCGGTGGCTGACGAGGCGGATACTGCCTATATATCTGACGATCCGTCATAATTACGCGGGGTTACCATCGAATATGGATTGCGTCTCTGGCAAGAACAGGAAGGTCACCATACCGTGCGGACCCTCAAAACTCAAGCAAGGACTCTGATCGGTACGAGCTCATCCCTTCTACTGCCTCCAGCACAGTAGCCGCTCAAGAAGTACTGGAAATTACCGAGAAAGAAGCCGGAGCAGATGCGTAGATCTGCACTCCTACGGCATTGCGTCAACAAGAGGACAACCTTGGATTTGACACGCCACCATGGCCACCAGAAACGATCTGACTTCTTATGAGAACCGCACCGACGCGATCCTGGCCATCACAACCAATATTTTCAAGGGAAATTCGACAAAAGCCTTGTCGCTGGCTGTACCGCCCACTTGACGAAACCGACTCGACAATGGCGTGTCTGAACGCGACCACGAACTATGCCCGGCAGCCTACCAGGTTGAGGTGACTGAGAGATCGTATGAAGACGTCAAAAAGTCCCCTGGGACGGAAAAACAAATATTACTTGCTCCTGCTCGTGCTGATTCCGATCGCCCTCATTGTCTGGATGGCGCTCCACACGATCGAGAAGGGGATGCGAGAGAGCCTCGGCAATGAACTACAAACCGTCCTAAAAACGACTCAAGGAGGGTTGCGGATTTGGGCCACCGATCGGAAAATCAATGTGACCGCCTGGGCGCAATCCCAGGAAATTGAGCACATCATCGCTGCGCAACTTCTTGTGCGCCGAACCTCCAAGACGTTACGGATCAGCCAGCCTTTGAAGACTCTCCGGGCGCTGTTGCGCCCTCTGTCGCCGCAGGACGCTCAGACGCTCGGATTTGTGGTCATCGCCCCGGATGGTGTGCAGATTGCCGCGAACGCCGATGCCATGGTGGGCGGACAGGATATTTCAGGATATGCCCCTGAGGTGATCGCCGGAGCTCTGTCCGGAACGGCGACTCTTGGCCTGCCCTTTCTCACAGCCTCCGATATCGATTTGGGCTACGGATCCTATCTCCCCGCTAAAAGCCCCGCCATGATTGTTGCCACTCCAGTTCGGAACGGGCAGGGAGCGGTCATCGCCGCCCTTGCGTTTATCCTCGACCCCACCAAGAATTTCACCCACATCGCACAGCTAGGCCGGCTGGGCAACACGGGAGAGACCTACGCCTTCGACCGCACCGGCAGGCTCATCACCGAAAGCCGATTTGATGCGCAGTTACGAACAAGCGGCCTCATCTCGGCCGATCGTCCCGATGGACGAGGAATCCTGAACATTGATATCCGCAATCCTGGCGGCAACATAGTCGAAGGCTTCCGGCCGACAATATCCCGCGACCAACAGCCGCTAACCTATATGGCGCAACAAGCTGTGGATGGGAACTCCGGTCTCAACCTCGACGGCTACCGCGATTACCGCGGAGTCCCCTTCGTGGGTGCCTGGATATGGGATGAAGACTTAGGGATCGGGCTTGCCACAGAAATGGATACCTCAGAGGCCTACCATCGCCAGGAAATCATCCGGCTCATCATCCTGACCATGCTAAGCATCGTGGTAATCATCACGTTTTTCATGACCGTTACCCTCGTCAAACACGCCCAGGCATTGACCGGCAGCCTCACCCACTTTGCGACGGTCCTGGATGCCACGCCCGATACCTTTGTGATGGCGGACGCAGCGGGACTGATCGTCTACGTCAACCACATAGTTGAAGAGACCTTCGGCTATACACCCGATGAACTGCTAGGCCAGAAAATCGAGCAGCTGATGCCGGAACGGTTCCGCCGTCAGCACCCCGCACAGCGCACACAGTATATGGCCGCGCCCTATCGCAGACCAATGGGTCGCGCAACAGATCTGTTCGCCCAGCACAAAGACGGACGAGAATTTCCCGTCTTAATCAGCCTCAGCCATGTCGAGATGGAAAGTGGCACCTATGTGCTATCGGCCATCCGTGACATCTCCCAGTTCAAACAGACTCAGCATGAACAGGAGCGACTGGATCGCCATATCAGGCTCCTCCTCGACTCGACTGCGGAAGGACTGTACGGAGCCGATCGAGAGGGGCGATGCACATTTGTCAACCGGGCTGGAGCGGCGATGTTAGGCTACACCAGCGAAGAGTTATTGGGGCAACCGATGCATGCCCTGATTCACCATTCCCACGAAGATGGCTCCCCGTACCCTGCAGACGCCTGTGTGCTGGAGCAGGTTGGCCGGACCGGGAAAGGGTGCCGCCTCGGCAAGGAGACCCTCCAGAAAAAGAGCAGTTCAGCCTTCGCTGCCGAAAATTGTGATCGCCTGAGTGAGGGGGTCTTCTGGAAAAAGGACGGTACCGCCTTTGCTGCCGCGATGGTTGCCTGCCCCATCTACGAATCCGATTCGCTGGCCGGCGCCGTCGTGGCGTTTAGCGACATTTCTGAACGTAAACGCGCGGAAGCCGCCCTCGCCAAGACCACGGCCCTCCTCAAAAACCGCAATGCCGAATTGATCGTCACGCGCGACCAGGCGCTGGCTGCCACCAAGGCAAAGAGCGACTTCCTCGCCACGATGAGCCACGAAATCCGGACGCCGATGAATGCGATCATCGGCATGGCGGATTTATTGAGCGAGACCAACCTGACCGCCGAACAGGCCGACTATGTAAACCGCTTCAACCGGGCAGCCACGGCCCTGCTCGATCTGGTCTACAACATCCTAGACCTCTCCAAGATCGAAGCCGGGTACGTCGAGCTGGAGTCCATCAACTTCGACCTCCCAGACCTCATCGAAAACACAGCAGAACTCATGGCCGTCCGTGCGCAGGCGAAGGGGCTTGAGCTCATTACCCATATCGATCCGCTGGTGCCAGATCTGGTGGTCGGAGACCCCACACGCGTACGGCAGATCGTGATCAACTTGCTCAGCAATGCCATTAAATTCACGGAGAGCGGGCATGTCCTCGTCCACATCAAGCGGGACAATCCCCTCGAGACCCCGGACATAATCCACCTGACGATCGCCGATACCGGAATCGGAATTCCCGAAGACAAATGTCAGGTGATCTTTGAAGATTTTACCCAAGTCGATTCCTCGACCACCCGCAAATACGGCGGCACCGGCCTCGGCTTGAGCATCAGTGCGCGCCTGACAGAAATGATGGGCGGTCGAATCTGGGTGCACAGCAACGAGGGCCAGGGCAGCACCTTCCATGCTCTCCTCCGCCTTCCCGTTGGCACCGGCGCGATGGAGCCAGCAAGAATTCCCGCCGCAGACTTGGTCGGACGGCACATTCTGGTCGTCGATGATAACGACACCAATCGTCTGATCGTCCGGGAATTGCTCACCCGTGCCGGCGGAGAGATTGTTGAAGCGGAGGATGGCCCAACCACGCTGGCGCTCTTACAGCGGCTCTATACAGACAAGCAACCTCTGCATCTGATGATTCTCGATGGCCAGATGCCCGGCATAGACGGCTACGAACTGGCCCGGCAGATCCACGCCACCCCTGAGTGGAAAGCCGTCCCAATCATGATGCTGACCTCGAACCCGCGGAAACCCGGTATGGCCCCGGGAGCCGACACTGAAACGTACACCCACGTCACCAAACCGATTCACCGAAAAGCCTTTCTCGATCTGATTCATTCTATCTTAGGCGTTCAGGCCACCGCGTTGCCGAGCCCTCCACCCGCCGCCCCTGCAGCACCCCAGCGCCCCTCGACAGCCGTCATGCGAGTCCTTCTCGTCGAGGATCTGGAGGACAACCGCGATATCATCGCGCTCTTTCTCAAAAACAGCCTGCTCGCCTTAGAGATGGCGGAAAACGGGTTGGAAGCCGTGGACAAATTCAAGGCAGGCCGGTACGACCTGGTTTTGATGGATATCCAGATGCCGGTCATGGACGGCTACACCGCGACACAAACGATCCGTGAATGGGAACGGACTCAGGGCCAAACACCGACCCCTATTGTGGCCCTTACGGCTAATGCGTTTCAGGACGAAATCGATAAGAGTTTGGCCGCCGGCTGTACCGCACATCTCACCAAACCGATTAAGAAAAAAACGCTACTGGACGCGATTCGTATCTACACAAGTCCGCGCCCAGGACAGGAGGCCGCGTAACAATGACCACTTCGCAGAAACAGGTCTGCCTGACAGCACGATATTGGGCGCCTATGGGGCACACACGGGGGATCGCCCTGTGTGATCCGTATCGCACCGCCTCGATACGGGAGCAGTGAGGAGGGTCGCATGGCTCGAACAATTCTATGCATTGAAGACGAACAGGACACAGGGGATCTGCTCCAGACGATCCTTGAACGTGAAGGCTATGGGGTGGTGCGAGCGGTCGATGGCCGCCAGGCCACTAGCCTCATTGGCACCATGCAGCCCCCCATGCTGATCCTGCTCGATATCGTAGTCCCCTATGCCAATGGGTTCGAGCTGTTGACGGCGTTCCGCCAACATCATGAGTGGAAACATGTGCCGATCATCATGGTCAGTGCCGACTACTACGAGCCAGATATCCAACGGGCATTGTCTGAAGGAGCCACGGCCTACGTGGTGAAAAAGCCCGGGTTGCAAGACCTGGTGCAGACGGTGAAGCAAGTCTTGTCTTCCCTGGCCTATGAGGGGTCCGAGACGTCGGCTCCCGGCCAGCACGTGCAGCAGGGGTACCCTATGAACGAGCCGGGCGTACCTGCCAAACCGACCCTCTTTCTCGTCGAGGACGAAGACGACACGGCGGATCTCGTCACCTTGATCATGGAAAAAGAAGGCTACCAGGTCGTGCGCGCCGCCGATGGCCGCGAGGCGCTGAAGCTCATCAAATCGATGCCAGCGCCGGCGCTGGTATTGCTAGATATGCAGCTGCCCTTTGCCGACGGAGTAAAGCTGCTGGACCATATCACCCGGTTGGCACGACCGGCCTGGAAGAAGGTCCCAGTAGTCATGTTGACCGCCGATAGCTGTGCACGAGATATCCGTGAATCCTTCGCCCTCGGCGCCAAGGATTATATTTTGAAACCGTTCAAACGGGAGGCTCTGATTGCCAGGCTCCGGCGGTTCCGAACCCAAGATTCAGAGGAACTGGCATCCTAACGAGCGGCCAATCGGTATTCGCGAAAGGAGATTCCCGCATGACGTACATCAACCCTCGCGGCAACGCTGCAGCACCGGAAGGGGAGATCGTACATGTGGACGCCTCTTTTGAGCCGCTCATACCGAAATTCATGGCCAACCGCAAAAAGGAGACGGTGGTCATGCGCGAAGCCGTCGCTGCTCAGGATTTCGAGACAGTGCGGAAAGTCTCGCACGGGATGAAAGGCGCCGGCGGGAGTTACGGTTTCGACCGTATCTCGGAGATGGCCGCAACCATCGAACAGGCTGCGAAAATGGGAACTACGGCAACCATTGAGACAAAGCTGGCGCAGCTCGACACCTACTTGGAACAGATACAGGTTGTCTTTGACTGAGCGATGGTTGGCGAGACTAAGACTGCTACGGCTATAACTAGATATCTATCATAATTACACTGACTTACGCTCTGAAAAGTCTTACTTTACTGGGAAGACTATCGAAGCGACCACACCCCGCGGATCCTCAAAACTCAAGGCTACGCCAACGAGTCAGCCTGTCCACATCTTCCTGCCTGCATCGCTTGTGCCGAGCACCATGCTTCGGGTATACTAACCCACGGCGCCTGGATTTCCGGGCGTCTTTTTTTTGGAGCATACCGCAATGTCTATGGACCCAATCGCCACCACAGAAGAATCTCCCGTCGCAGACCAGATCGCCCCCGCAGGGCGTCGTGGCGACATCCGCAATATCGCCATTATCGCGCACGTTGACCATGGCAAGACGACGCTGGTTGACGCCGTGCTCCGACAGACCCACGTCCATCGCAAGATTGAAGACATGGGCGAGCGGATCATGGACTCAATGGACCAGGAGCGCGAGCGCGGCATCACGATCCGAGCCAAGAACGCCAGCGTCATCTACAAGGGCGTGAAAATCAACATCGTCGACACGCCGGGCCACGCCGATTTCGGCGGTGAAGTCGAGCGGACCCTGCGCATGGTGGACGGAGTCCTCATCCTGATCGACGCCAAAGAAGGCCCCATGCCGCAAACAACCTTCGTCTTGCGGAAAGCCCTCGCGCTCGGCCACAAGGCCATCGTGGTCATCAACAAGATCGACCGGCCTGACGCGGTCATCGACGATGTGGTGAACCGGACCTTCGACCTGTTCGTCCATCTCGGCGCGACAGACGAGCAGCTCGACTTCCCCATCGTCTATACCGCCGCGATCAAGGGCACCGCGACCAACGATCTCGCGAAGCCAGGCACGGACATTACGCCGCTCCTCGACACCGTGCTGGAAAAGATTCCCGCACCGGCCGTCAATGCCGAGGCGCCGCTTCAAATTCTGATCCTCTCCCTGATTCAGGACCTCTACAAAGGCAAGATGGGAGTCGGCAAGATTCAATCCGGTTCGATCGCCCGCAGACAAAATGTGGTCGTCCTCGGGAAGGATGGCGCCAAGTTCCCTGGGAAAGTATCAGACCTCGCCGTTTACTCCGGCCTTGAACGGACGGATGTGGAACAGGCAGAAGCAGGGGAAATCGTCGCAGTGGCAGGCCTGGACGAAGTCAGCATCGGCGACACCATTGCCGATGCGGAAAACCCGGTCGCATTGACCAGGGTCACGGTCGACGAGCCGACCGTCCAAATGACCTTCTCCGTGAACAATAGCCCGTTCGCCGGACGGGAAGGCAAGTACCTGACCTCCCGGCATTTGCGCGATCGCCTCTTTAAAGAACTCGAAACCAACGTGTCGCTGCGCGTACAAGAAACGGACAGTGCGGACAAGTTCCTCGTGGCAGGCCGCGGCGAACTGCATCTCGGCGTCTTAATCGAAGCGATGCGCCGGGAAGGCTACGAACTGCAAGTCTCGCAACCGGAAGTAATTGTCCACCGGGACGGGGACAAGGTCCTCGAGCCCTATGAGGAACTGACCATCCAGGTGCCGGAAACCTATCAGGGCGCCGTGATTGAAGAGCTGGGCAAACGCCGTGGCGAGTTGCGCCATATGCGGCTCATCCATTCCGACGTCGGGACAAGCGAAATGCACCTGGAGTACCATATCCCCACCCGTGGCATCATGGGACTCAAGAACCTCCTGGTCGCCAAGACGCGCGGCACCATCATCATGCACCATGTCTTCGCCGCCTACGAGCCGCTGGAGCAGCGCGACCTCGCAGTGGCGTCACACGGGTCGCTCGTCGCTTGCGAAGACGGCACCAGCTCAGGCTATGCCATCTTCATGACCCAGGATCGCGGAACCATGTTCATCGGGCCGGTTGTGGACGTCTATCGCGGAATGGTCGTCGGCGAGAACAGCCGGGATGAAGACATGGACGTGAACGTCTGTAAAGAAAAGCAGCTCTCCAACATGCGGGCATCCGGCACAGACGAGGCCTTGGTCCTCACGCCGCCGCGGGAAATGGGTCTGGAGTTCGCGCTTGAATATATCGGCCCGGATGAACTGATCGAAGTGACGCCGAAGAGTCTGCGGATCCGCAAAAAGATCCTCAACTCGGATGAACGCCGCCGGGCCAAGAAATCCAGCAAATAGCCTCCGGCTGCGATGAGGATCAGGAAGAAAAGTCCCAAACCTTCCGCGCGCCGTCCCCCGCTCTACTTTGTCGGCTATCGGGGGACCGCGCCGGCTCTCGCAGAACTCAAGACCTGGTATGACCTCGAGTACGGCGGGCCTCTGACGCTGCGCGCCGAGGAGCAGGCCACGGAGTCCTGGCATGCGGCCCATGGACCCTGGACGGCTCATATCGTGATGCCGCTCCCTGCCACCCATGTCGCAGGCTTGAAAGAACAGCTCGCCTGGGAACATGAGCATATGGGGGCCGTGGCTCCCTCGCTTGTGCCTCCACGTGACATGCCGGATACGATCCTGTTTGCTGCTCGACTTGCCAGGGGCCTCACGCTCCTCACGCAAGGCACAGCCTACGACGTCACCACCAACCAGTATGTGAACCCCTCGGACTGGCGGGATCGCCCCCTCACCCATTTCATCGTCGGCGATCATATCCCGATCATGCAGGGCGAGGACGAGCAACAACACCGAACCTGGTGCTACACCCTCGGCCTCAGCAAGTTCGGTGTGGATGAACTCGAAATGTTTCTCGCCCCCGGTCTCCCGGACCAGCCGATCCGCGATCTCCTGAGGGAAACGGCAGACGAGTTGACCAGAACAGGGCAGTCTCCCAAAGTCGGGAGCCGTGTCCGCCTCGGACTCCTGGGCCGGAATATTGAGATCGCCAACCACCGCACCGCCGCACCGGCCGGCCGCATGCTGAGCTTTCGGGAAATTAAATCTTTTCCATAGTTTTCCTTCGTTATTCAGCACTTCTAGGCCAGCAGGGCCATCTCTAGGCCTTCCGGCCCGTTGACAAGGTTTCAAGCCGCACGGTACAAAAATGCATACGAGTATGTCAGCGATCTGACTAAACCCAGCAGAAGGAGGCATCCAGATGAGCGACGTAGCAGCAGAAATTAAGGTTGGCGATACGGCACCGGATTTCAATTTGAAGGATCAGGACCAGAAGGACGTGAAGCTGAGCGACTACCGCGGCAAGAAGAACGTGGTGCTCTGTTTCTATCCGTTGGATTGGAGCCCGGTTTGTCAGGGCGAAAATGCCTGCTTGACGAACGACTTCCCCAAGTTTCAATCGGCCAATTCAGAACTGTTCGGCATCAGCTGCGACAGCTTCTTTTCGCACAAGGCCTGGGCTGACTCCCTGAAGCTCAAGCATCAACTCCTGTCGGACGTGCATCGGACCACCGCCAAGGCCTACGGCCTCTATTTCGAGCCGTTGAACTGCTCCAAGCGTGCGACCGTCATCGTGGACAAGAACGGCAAGGTCGCCTACGTGAAGGTGCAGGAAATCAAAGTGGCGCGTGAGGACAAGGAAATCCTCGAAGCCCTCGCGAAGTTGAGCTAACCCTCAGTCACAAAGTCCGAAAGTCGAAAGTCCTCACGTCGAGGCTTTCAGACTTTCGGGCCTTTGGCCTATCCGACTTCAAGGCGATGAAACAGGGAATGGCTACGGACGTCTGGGCTTCGAACAATGTTCGTGGAAGATCAGCCAGGCGGAACTGTCCTTGCGCAGGAGCGCGGTACATTGCCCAAAGTCCTGCGCTTCCAGCTCGCCTTTTCTCACCGCCTGAAACACATAGTCGTAGGTCGCCCAGGCCATGAAGCCTGTCATCCGGACATTCACCCTCGACACTGAACCGATAAAGCGCAATGCGCTGCCCTTGCTAAGCTCAGCGTCATAGTCAGCCAGCCACTGCTCGATTGAATCCCTCGTCTCCGTTTCGCCATCCTGAATCCCGACATAGTCCTTGCTGTACAGCTTCAAGACCGCTTGCCTGTCTCTGGTTTCTGAGAAGGTAGCAGCAGCCATGGCTGCTGCTTTGATGGTCTTCTCAATCGCCTCCCCCTCCTCGGCAGACCAAGCCTGCCCCGTCCAAGAGAGGAACAGCATCAGCAATACATAAATACAACGTCTGCTCATAAGATGATCGGACCAAATGAAGGTAGAGGCATCAGCCTGCGTAGTCGAAAGACAGGTCACGGGACTGAACGAGACGCACATTCGATAACCGCCCAGCCGAAAGCGACGAGACCAGCTGTCTCCAGATATGCTCGACCAGTTGCTCCCCAGTCACGGTCTGAGTTCCGAGAACCTGGCACAGATCGCGGCGATCTAAGGCCGACAACACCTTGCCCTGGACCAACCGGTTGAGAGCTCCGATGTCGGTCACCATGCCGATGACAGGATCGATGGTTCCATGGACCGTAACGAAACAATCCCACTCGCGGCCTTGGTTGCCTTCCTGCACTGCCGTAAAGGAATAGCGCCTCGTCACGCTGGCGACGTCGAGTCCGCCTTCTGCCGTAATCTCCGCATAGAGATCTTCGTCTTCATACAAACGAACCGTGTGGAGCGTGCCGATGTCTTTCTGCACTTCCAGCTTGGTCCAAAGAAGCCGCGCCAGGTTTTCCGACGTGGGAACCCGGTCCTTGAAGTAGGCCATATCCAGGTTCAGATTCTTATGGTCGAATTCCTCCAGCACATCGAGCAGGATCCGTTTCAAATCAAAAAGATTCACGACCATGCCGGTCTTGGCATCCACCTCACCGACCACCGTCACCTCGACCATGTAGTTATGACCATGGGCCGGAGGGTTGTAGCAGAGGCCGAACACGGCGCGGTTCTTCGCCTCATCCCATTCAGGCTTGATATAGCGATGGGCTGCCGCAAATTCGATCCGTTTCGTCAGTAAAACAGATGCCATGTTACCTCAGATCTTTCAGCCACTCTTCGCGCAGGCTTCCGGGAACAGGAACCTCCGCGTGGTATTCGCGATGATTTACCGTCAACGTCACCGGCAGATGCAAATCGGCAAAGGCGGCAGTCATTGCTGCGGTCGGTGCGAAACGCACGAAATGCACAGCGCTGATCTTCGTTTCATGACTGTGGCCCCCTTCGAATAACCCAAAGGCCTGCTCACCCCCGGCGCAGATCGCAACCGTTTCTCCATGGTCGAGTCCCATGAAGACGTCCAGCCATTCCTTCATTCGCTCCGGCTCCGTAATCTCAATCAGCAAGGTCGCGCTCAACTCACCGGACCCTGGCATGAGGGCATTGTAGACGTCCAATTCTTCTTGGACTTTATGGGGATCGAGGATCTGCTCGACCCGGATCATTTCCTGAGTCTGAAACCGCAGGGTCTCACGATTTTCAAAAACGAGCGTAATGAGCGGCCCCAGGGAAATCCGGCGCCGCTGCTTCAGCGCAATGATTTGAGCGCGGAACTGCTCACGCTGCTGCTCATACTCAGCTGTGGGCAGGAGATCTTGAGAAGTCAGGACGTTCATGATGGCAACCCATAGGCGTCGCGCACGATTTGAATCGGATGTTTCGTTGATCGGCCGCCGGCATGGGCCATGGCACCCGCCTGATCCAGCTGCAATCCCGCCAATGGGCAATCAGAGGCAACCAGATCGGCCGGGGCCTCTTCAATCATGCGCACAGCCTTTTTCGCAATCAGCATGGACAGGGGGAAAAACTCCGTTTTGGCAGACCAGGAGCCGTCGTGACCGGAGCATTTCTCAATCAGCTCAACCTGGGCTCCGGCACATTCCATCAGCTCCTTGGATTTGAATCCGATGTTCTGGTCACGCAGATGGCAGGGAACCTGGTAGGCCACCCGCCCTGGCTTCTGGGTAAAGTCGGTGGCCAGGGCTCCCTCCCGCTTCAGCCTCATGAAATATTCACAGACATCGAAGGTCCGTTCCGCCACTCGCTGAGCCTCAGCCCCGCCGACAATTTCGGGATATTCCCGTTTCCACATCAAGCTGCAACTGGGTACCGGCACAACGATCTCGTAGCCCTTCTCTATCCAGGGCAGAAAAGACGCGATATTCGCCGCGGCGGCTTTTTGAATCGCCACTGTATCGCCAATATCGAACGAAGGCATGCCGCAACATTGTTGCTCGGGAATCACCACATGCACACCGTTCTTCTCAAGGACTTGAATCGTCGCTTTCCCGACATCGGTCGCCTGATAGTTAATCAGGCAGCTCCCGAAGAGCGCGACCTTCCGCACCGCAGAAGCAGGAACCTGTGCCGTCCCTCGCCGCTTCCACCAATGGGTAAAGGTCTCAGGCGCAAAGGGCAGGACCTGCCGATCACGATGCAGGCCGACCCAGGACTCCATCAAGCCACGAAGGGGTCGAAGTCCCAACAGCCAATTGGCCACCGGCGCCATCAAACTCCCGAGGCTGCCGATCAGATCTGTCTTGATCAGGAACCAATCGCGCCAGCTCACCCCGCGCGTGACGGCCAGGTGCTTCTTCCAAGCGATCATCAAACGGGGGAAGTCGAGACCATACTGATGCGGCAGCGTATAGGGGCAATGGTTGTAGCAGAGTTTGCAGTAGTAACATTCGTCGACGACCTTCTGATGGTCAGTCGGCGTCAGCTTCGCGACATCGCCCTCATACTGGTCAATGCCGTCCAGCAGCGTGTTGAACGAAGGACAAAGATTGAAGCAGCGCCGGCAGCCATCGCAGACTTCATAAATACGCTGCGTGTCTTTGTGGAGCTGCGCGGGATCGATGGGATTGATCAGAATCAGACCATTCACGGTGTCCATTGTCTCCTGTGAGGGCCCGCAATACAAGATCGGAAAGCACAAAGGGTGGGCCGGGTCATCCCAGCCCACCCTTGTGCTATCAGACAACGAACAGAACTAGAGCTGCTTCAGGCTCTCGAGCCCCTTGGTGAAGCGATTCGCATGAGACCGCTCCGCCTTGGCGAGCGTTTCGAACCATTCGGCCAGTTCAGGAAATCCTTCGTCCCGTGCCGTCTTGGCCATCCCGGGATACATCTGCGTGTACTCGTAGGTTTCGCCTTCGATCGCCGACTTGAGGTTGGCTTCGGTATTGCCGATCGGCACCCCGGTCGCCGGATCCCCGACTTCCTTCAAGAAGTCCAGATGCCCGAAGGCATGGCCCGTTTCCGCCTCGGAGGTGTCGCGGAAGAGGCCGCCAATATCGGGAAATCCTTCGATATCAGCCCGACGTGCGAAATAGAGATAACGCCGATTGGCCTGGGACTCGCCGGCAAAGGCTCCCTTAAGATTGTCGTGGCTCTTGGTTCCCTTCAAACTTTTCCCCATTGCTTCCTCCTCCATATACGATGAAATCGTCCGGCCACCGTCACCGCAATCGTACCACTGTCTCCTCGCTGAATAACATAGCTATCCTCGCGAGATCAATGGGCCGCAGCGATTCTCATCCGACCGGCCGATAACGTGGCAACAAGGACTCCATCTCGGCTAAAGTTTTATAGGCCTGGTCCTTCGCGGACAAGATGGGGGTGGCAACCGGCCAGGGAATGGCCAGGGCTGGATCGTTCCAGATGATGCCATGCTCGTCGTTCGGCGCATAATAGTCTGTGCATTTATAAAGGAACGAGGCGCGATCGCTGGTCACGCAGAATCCATGGGCACAGCCTGGCGGCACATAGAGTTGGCGCCGGTTCTCCGCTGAGAGCTCGACCCCGTACCAGTTACCAAAGCCGGGCGACCCCTTTCGGATGTCCACCACGACATCGTAGACCGCCCCTTCCGTCACCATCACGAGTTTCCCCTGGGCATGGGGCTCTTGATAGTGAAGGCCGCGCAAGGTGCCCCTCATCGACTGTGAATAGTTATCCTGGACAAAGGGGCCGGGAATGCCCGCCTCCTCATACCGGCGAGCATGGTACGTTTCAAGAAAGAGTCCCCGTGGATCCCTGAATAGGTCCGGTTCAATGAGTAAGAGGCCTGGGATATCAGTTTGTATGACCAGCACGATGCTCCTCTTCGCTCGCTTGTCTGTCGCTTATTCTGCCGGTTTTTCTGGATCGACGATCTCAGGGGGATCAGGGTACAATTGCCCCAGCCGATCGATCAAGGGCCTCGCGGCTGGCGTGCTTTCGCGGGTCGGCTCACTCACCGGATGGTCCCAGACAAGGACAGAAATACCGGCTTCTGTCAGCAGGGAGCGGATGATAGACTGACAGGCTTCCAAGGTCAGTTCTGTGCCTTGACGAAGATCGAGCACCCGCTCTTTGGGATCGGTCGGCGGCGTTTCTGTATGAATGAGCGCCCAACAACGGTCGAAGAGGGCCGTGCGAAGCTCAGCCGGCACATTCAACGTCGTCAGATCAGCCGTGCAGAGGGCCGACACGAACAGAACGAATTGCAAATCCGGCATCCCGGGATTCTGGATATCCAATGAGGGCATGGCTGGGCATTATCGATGGCCACCGGCATGGAGTCAACGGGCCATGGCCCCGCCCCACAGACAGCCGCCACGACTGAGTATAAGGAGCATCCGACCATGATTACCATTTCGCTGATGGGTCAACTGCAAACCGCCGATGGAGAGCGAGATCTCGCCTGCGAGGTACCCTCCCCCATGTCGGTCCGCCAGGTGATCCAGCGGCAGGGCATTCAGTTGCGCCACCTCCTCCAGCTCATCCGCGAGAAGAAAGTACTGGTGACCATCAATAAAAAGATCGCCAGCGACGACTCACTGGTTCAGGACGGTGATGCAATCAGGCTGGTTGGTCACGACGGGATGGGGGGCAGCGGGCTCGGGCCCTCGATGTAGCCAGTCCCTCAAAGTACAGGGCCGACGCCCCTCGCGGGGAGCCGGCCCTGTCGTTCTCTCTACAGCGAGTCTCGTCCGATCTGCGCCGGACGGCCTCCGCTTACTTCTTGCCGAGGATCGCGTCTTTGGCGGCTTTGGCCACGCGGAACTTGACCACGCGCTTGGCTGGGATCTTGATGGGCTCACCGGTCTGCGGATTCCGTCCCATGCGAGCCTTGCGGTTCGCCAAGACGAGCTTCCCGATCCCGGGCACCACGAAGACGTTCTTCGCTTCTTTGTAGGCCAAGGCGGCAAAGTCCTCGATCATCTGGACCGTGGCCTTCTTGGTTAAGCCGGTCTTCGCGGCCATATGTTCAGCAATCTGCGACTTGGTCATTGATTTAGCCATGCAAGTAACCTCCTTAAAAAAACAAGATGGTGAAAAACAACAAAACCCGCCTCTTCTTGACTCCGCTCAAACTCGATCCACATTCATAAACGAACAGTCGTACTGCTGTATTCGACGAAAACCAGCGGGAGTCTATCCAAGCGATTGAAGGCTGTCAACCGGAAAAACACAGGCCAGGCATAGGGAAACGTCTTCGCTGACTCTTGCAGTTTCGAGACCAGCCAGCGTAAAGTACAGGCCTGTATAGCCTTTATGGGGCAATGTTGCCGTATCCTCGGAGTCGCTAGCATGGGAAAAGAACTACCGATTCTGCCCTCGGCCGCCCAACCGGCTGAGGCCGCGCCAGCAGAGGAATTCCTCTATTCTCGCGTGTTTTGTCAAAAAGAAAACTCCCCCCCGCTCCGGCTGCTCTTGGAGTTCCTCAAGTCCCGTAGCCAAACGCCGATTGCCCCGCCGGACATGGACGAAACCATGCTGGACGAATGGGCCTGGGTCCAGGTCACGCTCGGATACGATCGTGACCGGAAGCCGATTCAGATATTCTGCGTCCGGGATCGAGGCACCTATCAAGACGTGTTCGAGAAAGAAAAGACGCAGTTTCTCGACCTCCTCTCCGCTCACGACGATATCGAAGCAGGACTCGTGCGCGAATATGTCGAGCGTGCGCGATTTGTGCTCACGACTCGATTCTCCTTAAACGACATGACCGACGAGGGCTACGACTTCAACGGATGGATCCTGGAGTTCTACCAAGAACAGTGCAATGGGATCGTCCAGATCGACAACCAGGGCTTCTACTCCCCCAAGGGCGATCTCATCGTCGACCTCTCCGTCAAAGTGGAATGAGCGACCGTGGCAGGTCCAACGCAACCTAACCCTGCCCCCCTGTATCAAAAGACTGATCGCTGGTTCCAGCGGGCCACCGCCTCCCTGCTTGGTGAAGTGCCCTGCCGGCTCGGCTGCACCAGCTGCTGCATCGGCCCCTTTCCCATCACTATCCTCGACGTCCAGATCCTCCAAGAGGGACTGGCCGGCCTCCCGGCAGACCACCGCCAGCGCATCGAACAACGCGCCATCGAACAGACCACTGCGATGGAAACAGCCTTCCCGCAACTGACCCAGACCGATCTGCTCGATACCTGGTCCGATCAGGAGATCGACCGGTTGGCCACAGAATTCCACCAGCATCCCTGCCCGGCATTAGAGGCTGACGGAGGCTGCGGCCTCTACGAGCACCGCCCCCTAGTCTGCCGATCGATGGGTATCCCAACAGAGCAGCAGGGGCTGGCCCAGGGTGCCTGCGAGGTCCAAACCTTCATTCCAATTCTGCGGCTCCCCTCATCATTCCGAGAGGAGGAAGACCGTTTGATCCAGGAAGAATCAGCCGCCCTGGACGCGTTGCGGCTGGCTACGGGGTCAGCCGGGGAAGAAGTCTTCCTGCCCTATGGATTCTTAGCCAACCGTAGTCAGAAAAGATCTGACAGAGACCCGCGCTAGCAGACGACGGAAAAGCTTTGTGCACACGTCAGTGCCATCCAGGTCGCATGCCCGTGGCAACGCCGGATGCTCAAAAAGGCCGTCCGGCAAGGCCACAGCGAGCGAAGGGGCGAGGCGTACGTTTTAGTACGTTGAGCCTCTGAGTAAAGCGAGAACGACGCCGGAGGACTTTTTCAGCATCCGGCTAGACAGAAGATAAAACCCTGTGCTACTGTCTCCAATCTTGGTTGCGGGAGCGCCTGTAGCTCAGCTGGATAGAGCATCAGCCTCCGGAGCTGAGGGCCACAGGTTCAAATCCTGTCAGGCGCACCAGCAAACAGGCAAGAAACAGTAGCCGCACGTACGATATCTGCCAGAGACATACCCGGTGGGCCGTTAGCTCAGTTGGTAGAGCAGCTGACTCTTAATCAGCGGGCCGTAGGTTCAACCCCTACACGGCCCACCAAATACGTCAATAAATCAATAGCCTGCGAGATAGCCGCAACCCGTTGCGCGAGAGGGACGGATTCAGTGACGGGTAGGCAACCTGAAAGTCCTCG